>DATGGW010000470.1:0-5378 GCA_035308345.1 Ktedonobacteraceae bacterium
GGCCGACCTCATGACCTGCATCGAGAAGAAAGGTGACATGAGGGGCAAAAAAGTGGTTATGTCATGGGCCTATGCCAAATCATACACCAAACCACTCTCACTGCCACAGTCCGTCATCGAATTATTCACCCAGTTCGGCGCTGATGTCGTCCTCGCTCATCCTCCTGAATTTGATTTGATGCCAGAGATTCTCGATAATGCTGCCAGTAATGCACGTAAAACCGGCGGCAGCTTCAAGCTTGTCCATGATATGGATGAAGCCTTTGTAGGAGCGGACGTCGTCTATCCCAAGAGTTGGGGGCCACTGGTTAAAGTGCAGGACACATCAAAGATGGTAGATACCATTCGCCAGTACGAAAGCTGGATTTGTGATGAACGCCGTATGGCCCTGGCAAAAGAGGATGCCATCTACATGCACTGCTTGCCCGCCGACCGCGGCGTCGAAGTTGCCGATGCCGTCATCGATGGCCCGCAATCGGTTGTCTATGACCAGGCCGAAAACCGCATGCATGTCCAGAATGCCATCATGGCTCTCACTATGGGCGGTCGATGAGATACATTATCGTACCGAGCGCGCCTGCAAAACCTCTTCGACCGTCTGTACGAGCGTTTCATCCGTAAATGGTTTCGCCAGGTAGCGGTCGGCTCCCTGGCGCAGCCCCCAGCTATGATCGAGCGGTGTGTTTTTGGTGCTGACCAGGATGATGGAAACACGCCTCTGTGGATCGAGGGAGCGGATCTGCCGACAGAGGCCAAAACCGCTCATGCCCGGTAATACCACATCTAATATTACACATTGCGGGCGTTCCTGGAATAACCTCAGCAATCCATCATTTCCATTTGAGGCCGTTATTACGTGGTATCCGGCGTTTTGAAGCGCGCGGGTCATAAGTAAGCATAGAGTAGGGCTATCATCGACAACCAGAACTTTGATCGGGTTTTGCATATGAGATATGCTACCATCCTTGCTTTTAAGTGACGTGTATCAAGTATAATGCTAAATGCATGGAAAAGTACATTTTGTTCGTTTGAACAGGCATATTGGGTCATGTCGATGGTAATTTCTTCCACCCATTGTTATAATAGGCTCTGGAACTTTCTCTGAAATGAGGGATGGGAGGTATCATGGCAGGCCGCGTTTACAGGCGCAGCACCCCTACTCAAAATTTACGCATTGTTATACGCGCTATACCCTGGCGGCTTTTATTGCTTATTCCTGTGCTGCTGCTGCTTGCGTTTCCCGCGTTCCTTTTTGGCACCGGCGCGGGTCAACGTCTGCTGCCTGCGTTGACAAGCTATTTTTATAACCTGTCCAGTCCAGCGACTCCTACGCCAACCCCATATCCGGCCTTTCCTACAGACTTGCCACAGCCCGGTTCTCTACTTTATACGGTGCAGGTCGGCGATTCGTGTGATGAAATCCTGACAACACAAATGCGCATGGCCGATGCCGGGCAGATTTTCAGCGATGTCGTTCCAGCCACCGTTAAAGCTCTCGAAGGCGTGATTGGCCAGGATTGTCACGCTCTGCAGCCGGGTATGGTGATTACACTTTCCCCACAATATCCGCTGGTTGCCCTGGGCGGAATAGTGCTTAAAGTCGAGCCGTCAGCGCCGCCTCAACCCCTGCCAACGCCCCTAATCAATGTGGCGGGGCAGCAACTGGGCGTTGACTGCTCGAATGGTTGTACCCTGGCGGTGCGCGTAGCCCCGAAGGTGCAGGTAACGCTCACCGTGCAAACGACGCTGTCGGTGCGCGCCGGCTCCTGGGTCTGGGCGCAGGCTATGCTTCCTCGCAAAGTGATTGCAGGTTTTGATGCCTATCCATATGTTGATCCGGCAACTCCGCTCAACGGTATGACCATGCATGCCTGCGATTTCCAGGTTAATAATATCCATGATGATAACTCGCTGTCATGCAGCCAGTTGCTCCCCAACACCATTATTGATGACGGCGGTTCCTGGCTCTTCGGCGTCAGCGGCGATGGATCATTAGGTCACTGGCATATTTCATTGCCCCTGCCGACCGGCACACCCGTCCTGCTCTGGCTCTCTTTGGATAACAACGGCAACCTGGTGTACCACAAGGGCAATCCTGCATACCGCTATGACGAGCAAACGCATGTGTATGTGAGAGCGCTCTGAATTGCCATGACACCCTGCCTATTGTGTCAATTTGATATTCCTCACCATGAGGTAAAAGGTTCCGTTCCTGATGGTACATATGCTCAGTATATTTCACTCATAAAGTGACGGTGTACGTGAGCGTTCTCCTACTATCTTGCTCCGTGAATTCATCCCATTCAGGGAAATTGTTCAGACTTGACCTCTTCTGATATACTCGGAACACGAAAGCAGAAGAAAAAGTGTTTACTCAAATACTGAACAGCTCTATCTGGCTAACGATAGGAGTTTTTGTCGCTAGAAGCCCCTATGAGGTTCTTTCAAAAGAAGTGTTTTACAAAGGAGATATGTTCATGGTCTCGAACTTCTGTCCTCATCGCGGACCGCTTCGCAATGTGCTTCTGCTGCTCTTTCTTGCTGGTTTAGTCAGTGCATGCGGCGCATCGATCACGTCAAGCTCTTCTCCAACGCCAAATTCCACCCAGGGAATCAGGGGCATCTTTCATGAATACGCACTCCCTCCATCGCAGTTTGTCCCATTCACTATTACAGCGGGGCCAGATGGCAATCTCTGGTTCACCGAAAGAATGCAAAACCAGAACGGTTCTGTTCAGGCGGGCAAGATTGCCCGTTTCACCCCAACAGGCACATTGAGTGAGTTCTCCTTGCCCTCAGCAACTCCTTCGGCTACCGATATCATCACAGGGCCGGATGGCAACCTCTGGTTCACCGAAGGGGATAAGATTGCACGTATTACTCCCATGGGCAAGATCAGCGAGTTCCCCGTGCCTTCAGCAACTAGTATCACAACAGGATCAGATGGCAACCTCTGGTTTACTGAGCAGAGCAAGATTGGACGAATGACACTCACAGGTAAGGTCAGCGAGTTCTCACTTCCTTTCCATCAGTACCCGGCAGGACCCTCTCCAAAGGGGGGGACAGCTGGCTCTGCTCAGGGCGAACCTCTCGCCATCACAGCAGGACCGGATGGCAATCTCTGGTTCACTGAAATACTGCAGAACGGTGGATCCTCCATTGGGCGTATCACCACAGCAGGCAAAATCACTGAGTTCCCTTTGTCCTCAGCAAATACTCTCCTTTCCAGTATCACAGCAGGATCAGATGGCAACCTGTGGTTTACCGAAACAGGAGGTCACGGTGAGCCCAGTAAGATTGGAGTGATTACTCCACAGGGCAAGATTCGTGAGTTCATCTTGTCCCCTTCCATCATTCCTGGCGGCATCACGAGAGGACCGGATGGCAATCTCTGGTTTACTGAATTCCAATACGATGAGACGGGTACCACAGCTGGGCAGATTGGGCGTATTACCACAGCCGGTAAGATCAGCGACTACCCGCTGCCAACGGCTAGCAACAGCCCTACGAGTATCACGTTTGGGGCGGACCATACTCTCTGGTTTATTGAAGTTGAAGTCACCCCTACCAACCCAAATGGAAAGAACGGCAAGATTGGACATCTCGTCTGATGTTCGTGACTCTGCCTGTTAATGCGCTTGAGGTTGCCCTGAACCTTTCCAGTTAATTTCCCAGCAGCTCAATCACTTGCGGCAGCGCAATTTCTGCCCTTTCATCCAACTCCTGCTCGGTGACGCGACCGATGGGATGCAGAATTACCGCGATGGGGTAGCCGTCCATGCCGAATGTTTGCGCCGTCATGCGCGCTGATGAGATGAATTGCTCGGTACAGATTACCGCTGCTGCTTTGCCGCGTTGTTCGATCATAAGCCCGTCGTACACACTGCACGAACTGCACGACCCTCAATCGCCTATGCCGACCAGCGCTACATCGCACTCGGCTGCCACCTGGTCGAGCAGCGCGTTAGGCGCTGGTCGATACGCGCCGGGCTTGCGATAATAGTTGATCTGCACGCCGGGGTAGAGCGCTTCCAGCATCGCCGCAACTTTCTTCAACAGCTTATCAGAATTGGGTTTGCCGTTGTCCAGCAGTCCGACCGTGTGAAATGCTGCCGGGCGCGCTGCGCGTTCCCTGCGCGTCGTCTCTACTTCCAGCGTCGGGTCAAGTACAATGAATGGTTCAGCCATCTTTAATCGTCTCCTCTGGTTACTAATCGCAATCGATACATACGCCAACTGCCCTGGTAACGGGGCGCGAATCTGCTCCGGCTGCCCAGGGCGGGATTAGCGCGGAGAATCCGCCCGCGCCGCCGCCCGCCGTCACAATCAACAAATCATCCGGGGTATGGATGTAATGATAGGTTGATGAAGCATCTTCAGGGTGAATAGCTTCATCGCGGAAGCCTGCGATACGTTTGAAATCGGCGAGAGAACGCGCTGCCCGCTCCCATACGGCCTCGCGAATCTGCGCCTTCGTCCATCCTTCCTTCTTGAAAATGGTGACATGTTCCGGGCAAAGTACCAGTATCCAGTTTCCGCCCAGGTAAACTGTCCCAATCATTGTGTTGGCAATGGAGAGGACAAGACGTTTGCCTGTGCCGCCGACCTGGCTGTTGACGTGATGCGGAGCCTCGCCCGCGAAGACCGTCACTGCGCTGAGACCGGTCGGGATGCCGCGCT
The DNA here is from genome assembly GCA_035308345.1 of Ktedonobacteraceae bacterium. Taxonomy (GTDB): domain Bacteria; phylum Chloroflexota; class Ktedonobacteria; order Ktedonobacterales; family Ktedonobacteraceae; genus CF-113. The sequence continues at coordinate 4,681 of DATGGW010000470.1, forward strand.
CGACGCTGATTGGTTCCCAGGGATTGCCCTCTTCATTTTCTGCGATGCAATAGCTGTACTTGCCTGGATGACCGAGGCAGCTTTTGTCGAGCACGCCCGGAATAGACCCGCACACATTCATCAGAATGAGGCGGATGGCTCGCCCAATGGTGGCGTTAGCGCGCACGCCCGGACCAAAAATATTGACGCCGGAATTGATGTTCAACTGCTGCACCGCCGGACCATTCACAATTAGCAGCGGCGCGGTGCCGCCGGTAGTCGCTGAAATGCCGTGCAGGTTGAATTGTTCCTGGCACATGGCCTCGATTGCAGCGACAATGACGGGCATGTAGTTGGGCAGGCAGCCCGCCATGACCGCGTTGATGGCAACTTTTTCAGCGGTGATGACGCGGTTGCGAGCCGGGATTACGCCCAGGATATCGCCAGGAAGGTTGCCTGAGTACTCCAGGAACTCTCTGACTTTCGCGGGGGTCGGCGGCACGACCGGCAAGCCGTCCGTCCAGCCCTGACGATAGTAATACTCAACAGCTTCTGTGGGGTCGTCAAGCTCGATTTGCCGAGAGGTCAATGTCCATGCCGCTCCTGTTTGCGTATCCATGAATAACTCCTCAGGGATAGGTATGCGCTTATATTGGTTATCATAGCATATCATGTTGTAAACTGAAGTGGCTCGTGATCTAAAATGTGGTAACGAAAAT
>DATGGW010000471.1:0-6577 GCA_035308345.1 Ktedonobacteraceae bacterium
ACAATTTATTGAGGAGGTCTACAATACCAAACGCTTACATTCGAGTTTAGGGTACCTGCCACCCACCGAGTTTGAGTTGGCATCGACCCCAGTTGGGAAGACTTCCCTTTGACCTCTGTCTGGTCCAAGGGGGTCACTCCACCCCTCATCCTCTCCACTCCCGCCCCTACAATGACTACGATGGGGGGATGTGGCGCGTTCATTCTAAATGTCTTGGATCTTCTAAAAGCGAGGAAAACAAATATGCTAGCGACACAGCCAGATACCGATACTATCGCGGTGACGCGCACCTTTGACGGCATAGAAGCCGCGGCGCATCGCGTCATCCAGCAAATAGGCGGCATGGAGTCGGTGATGCGAGGCGCGAAAGTAGCCATTTTGAAGCCTAATTTCGTGGCCGGGCGCAACGCCGAAACCGGCTCGACCACCAGTTTTGCCCTGCTCAAAGCCGTCGCAGAAGAGGTGCGCTCCTGTGGAGCGGAGCCAGCGCTGTGTGAGACGCCCGGCACCGAGTTCGATAGGGATGCAACCTATACCATCCTGGGCGTTGAGAAATTCTGTCAGGAGAACGGCATCCGCATAATCAAAGTAGACCCTGAAGGCGGCGAGCAGGATTGGGTTGAACTGCGGCCAGAGGGGGCGCGACGCCTGCGCCGCTTCCGCATCCCACGCGTACTCAGCGAGGCGCGTTTGATAAATCTGCCGGTACTCAAAACGCACGTGGTTTCGATTATATCGCTTGGTATGAAAAATCCTATGGGCATCCTGCCGCGTCCTGAGCGCCGTGCCATGCATACTTTCGGCATCGACCAGTGCATTGTGGATATGAACCGGGGCATCAAGCCCGATCTGACCATCGTAGATGGCAGCGTGGGTCAGGATGGCGAAGGACCTCTTTATGGAGACAAGTCCGATTTACAAGTGCTGGTGGCCGGCCGCGATAGCCTGGCCGTTGACCTGGTTTGCTGCCAGGTGGTTGGCGTCAAGCCGCGCGCTATTCCTCATCTCAAGCTGGCGCTGGAGCAAATGGGCAAGCCATCCTGGACGCTGGCGGGCGAAGATGTTGGCGTTATCACGAAGTTCCGCCTGCCGCAGCAAAAATTGCTCTATCGCTTCATCTTCTGGCTGATGTTCCTGCTCGATTACCCATATACCGTGGCAGCAGAGCGCGGCAAACATCTCTGCACTACCCTGTATAGCACCGGGCTGGTGGGGACTCACCCGGAAATCCAGGAGGATAAGTGTACGCGCTGCGGTGTATGTGTCGATACCTGCCCGCTGCCCAACGTGATTGATCTCACAACCCTGAAAATCAACTATAACACCTGCCAGCGCTGCCTGCTCTGCTACGAGGCTTGCCCGGAGAACGCCATCAGCGTCAAGGGTTATACGGGAGCGAGGCAATAAACATGACCATACTGGTAACGGGCGCGACCGGCTTTCTGGGTTCGGCGCTGGTGACAGAACTGCTAAAACAAAGGCAGTCTGTGCGCATCCTGGCGCGTGACGAAGGCAAGGCGCGCGCGCAATTTGGCGATGCAGTCGATATTGTAGCGGGTGAGATCACCGACGAGGCGCAGGTGCAGCGCGCCGTTGATGGCGCACACGTCATCTATCACCTGGCGGGACGCCTCTATCATCCAGGCACACCGGCGCAACTCTATTACCGCACGCATGTCGAGGGGACGCGCATTCTGCTGGATGCCTGCAAGGGGACGGGGAAAGGGCAGAGCCAGTTGCAGCGTATTGTGCTTTGCAGCACCACCGGAGTTCACGGTGTTACCGGAGAAACACCCGCCGCCGAGGATGCGCCTTTCGCGCCCACCAACCCCTACGAAGAATCCAAGTTACAGGGCGAGTTGCTCGCGCTGAAAGCCTGTGAAGAGGAGGGTTTGCCCGTCAGTGTGGCACGTCCGGGACTGGTGTATGGCCCAGGCGATTTGCACCTGCTCGGTTTCTTCTCGTCGATTAAAAAAGGGCTGCCCTGCCTGATTGATGGGGGAAAGGCGCTGATCCACCCCATTTATGTCGATGACATGACGACTGCTTTCTTACTCTGCGCCGAATGCCCGCAAGCCACAGGGCACAGCTACAATTTCGCCGGAGATCATACCGTCTCGTTTCGCGAACTGGCATCCGCCATCGCGAAGGCCCTGGGAAAACAGCTGCCAGCGGGCGACATTCCGCTCTGGCTGGCAAACGTTGCCTCGGATGTCTTTGCGCTCGTGCCAGGTATGCAGGGCGAAAATGTTCCGCTGACGCGCAGCCGTGTGAAATTCCTGACCAATAGCCGCGTTTATGATATTGGACGAGCCAGAACAGCGCTGGGATTTGCGCCCGGCATGCCGCTGGAAGAAGGCATGCAGCGCACAGCTGAATGGTACTTTAAGCATAAATATCTTTAGAAGATAGTCACCGATTCGAGGTTTGCATGCATTACGATCCAAATGCGTCTCCGCCGCTCATGCGCCGCTCGCTGCCCACGCGCCCGCGCCTGGTAGGTATGGACGATAAACAGCAGCAGGGTAACGATATTGCTATGCAGCCTACCATATCGATGGAACCCTTACAGAACGTCAACGAGACAAACTCGCCAGCCGCGCATCGCTTTCATTTTAAGCCATTGCCCGTCACAGTTGATGCGAATGACGTCAGCCAGCAGAGCACCACCAGCCTGGTGCAACTCAGTGGTATGATACGACCCATCAAGATGCCTCCACAGAATGGTAATAGCTCTGCGCCGCCCGCGCCCTCGCAGTTTGTCGCCGACCAGGAGGAGGGCTACTGGCCCTTTGGCATACAGCAAACAGGCGCGCTGCCTGTATTAAACCTCTACGGGCGTGAACCTTTCGGTCGCATCCTACCGGACACACCTGCCGCCATTCACATAACGCCGCTAACCGCGACCCGGCCGGCCTGGAAAGCCGCGTTGAGCAGTCCTGCCGCGAAAATCACGCTGGGCCTTATTACCGGCATTGGCCTGTTGTTCCTGGTTGCGCATTTCGTAGATCTGCCCATCACTATCGCCATTTTGCGCCAGAACCTGACCACGCCGCGCGGCATCGCTTTCGCCCTGCTGTCTGGCGCAGCCTTCCTGCTGGCATTTTCCATTCGTGGTGTGCGCTGGAAGCTCTTCCTCAACCCCATTGGGAAGGTCAGCACTTTCAAAGCCATTCAATTGTACCTGGTGGGCATCTTCCTGAATTTCCTGTTACCGATTCGCGGCGGCGAAGTGGCTAAATGCTTGATGCTCAAGCGTATCGCTAACGTCCCTGTCAGCAAATCGCTGCCAACGGTGGCTATGGACAAAGCGCTGGACTTGATGCCTGCGCTCTTCATTATGGCGATTGTGCCTTTCCTGGGCATACAGATGGACATCAAACTCTGGATCGTGCTGGCTCTGGTTGGTGGCCTGCTAATCAGCTTGATTTTTTTCATCGCCCTGGCCGCCTGGAAACGCAATACCGCCATTAATTTGCTCCAGAAGATGACCGGGGTGCTGCCTAAATCGATAGCCGCCAGGATCGCAGGCTTCGCCACCGGCTTTGTGGACTCGCTGCTGATGGGCGCGAGCCAGCCGAGAATTTTTATCCCGGCCATGCTGCTGACGGTGGTCGCGGTAATCTTCGATGGTCTGTTTGCTATGCTGGCCTTCTGGACGATTGGTTTCCATATCTCCTTCGGCATCGCCATCTTTGGATACACGGTCTATAACATGTTCTATATCCTGCCCACGCCGCCCGGACAGGTAGGCAGCAACGAGGCCGTTGGCCTGCTGGTCTTTTCGGGCCTGCTGCGCCTGCCCGCCAATAAAGTGACCGCCATGTTCGTCTTTTCGCATCCCTGGTCAGCCCTGTTGATGACCGTGACCGCTATGGCCTGCCTCAGCGCGCTGGGTCTGAAACTATCAAACGCCCTGAAAGTGCAGACGCAGCTGCCGTAGCTCTCTTCCCCAACGCTTTTTGGGCACAAGGGCGACCGCAAGGGTCTCCACCCCACATCCACACCGCCCCCGCCCCCGCCCCTACATATCACGCGGCCAATCCCCTTTATCTCCCCTTTGTAGCGTATCCAACGTAAGCGACGCGCTTAAACCAGCCTGGTCCCATCTTGAGGTGGCCGTGGGCGAAACGGCGCGGCATGAAACCGGTCAGTTCGCGCACTTGCAAACCACATGTGGTGATGAGGGTGGATAGTTCAGCCGGCTTAATAAACTGGTGGTAGTTGTGGATGCCGGGCTTCAGTCCGCCGCTTGAGAAGCGCTCGCCATACCAGATGAGCACAGCTCGCGCCAGCAGGGTGCGATTGATGGTGTCGAAGACAAAGACACCGCCGGGGGCCAGCACGCGCGCAATCTCTGCGATGGTGGCCTTCAAGTCCTGCACGTGCTCTAATACATCCAGGCAGACAATCGCCGAAAAGCTGCTGTCCGCGAATGGCATTTGCTCAGCGAAGCCCTGCACATAGTGAATGTTATGTCCAAGTCCCATCTCCTGTGCGTGCGCGCTGGCCGCACTCAATGCGCCCGCCGAGGGGTCCAGCCCGACCATTACCGCCCTGCGCCTCGCCAGGTGCTCGCAAATCAGACCGCCCCCGCAGCCTACTTCGAGTATCTCCTGCTGCGCCAGCGAGCCTTTGCCAAAAACCCTGGTAATACAGGACTCGATATAATCGCAGCGATCACCCGTCACCTGGCGAAGAAAGCAGCCCTTATCCCACCAGTCAAAATTGGCAAAGATCTCTTCCTGTGGGCGTTTGCGTTTGAACATAACGGCTCCGACTTATTGCGCTTTTGAAACGATTTGAAATGTACTTACGATTATACGGTATGGGCGGCAAGACGTGATATAATCATTGGCAAGTGTATTCGAGCCAGTCGGAGAGAGAGGGAAAATAGAGTATGGCTATGTTTGAAAGTTTATCTAAACGTCTTGAAGGGGTATTTACCGGCCTGAGTGGTAAGGGCAAACTCACCGAGGCAGATGTCGACGAGGCGATGCGCGAAGTGCGACTGGCGCTGCTGGAAGCCGATGTTAGCCTCAAGCTGGTGCGGCAATTTGTCGAGCGCGTTAAAGCAAAAGCGGTCGGGTCGGATGTGTTGGGAAGTTTCTCTCCGGCGCAGCAAGTGCTTCAAATCGTCAATGAAGAGTTGATCGAGATGCTTGGCGGTACGGACGGAGGGGGGAACGCAGGCAAGGACAAACTTGACCTGGGCGGCCCGCCGCCGAACGTCATCATGCTGGTCGGGCTGCAAGGTTCGGGTAAAACCACAACGGCAGCCAAGCTTGCCAATTACCTGCGCAGGCAAAATGGACAGCGGCCAATGATGGTCGCGGCTGACGTATACCGTCCCGCCGCCGTCCACCAGTTGCAAACCCTGGGCAAACAACTTTCGATCCCCGTCTACGCGGAACCGGCCGGGGCGAATCCGGTTGATATCTGCGCGCATTCCATCGCCTACGCGCGCGAACAGGCGGCGACGGTAGTCATCCTGGATACGGCTGGTCGCCTCAACATCGATGAACGCATGATGCAGGAAGTCATGAACATTCGCCAGCGCGTGCAGCCGCGTGAAGTGCTGCTGGTGGCCGATGCCATGACCGGCCAGGAAGCAGTGCGCGTCGCGGACGATTTCAATAAAGCCGTCTCACTGACAGGCATGATTCTGACCAAGATGGAAGGTGACGCCAGGGGCGGCGCGGCGCTTTCAATGCGCTCGGTAACGGGCGTTCCCATCAAGTTCATGGGTGTCGGCGAAAAAATGGATGCGCTGGAGCCGTTTTACCCGGATCGTTTGGCCTCGCGTATACTGGGAATGGGAGATGTACTCTCACTGATCGAACGGGCGCAGGAAACCATCGACGAGGAAGAAGCCCTGAAGGCTCAGACCAAATTGCAACAGGGCAAATTTGACCTGGAAGACTTTCTCAGCGCCATGCGCCAGCTAAAACGTATGGGGCCATTGCGGCAGGTGATGGAGATGATTCCGGGTTTCAATAAACTTGCCGGGGATGCCGATATGGAGGAGGCGTTGGAAGGGGATCAGTTGAAACACGTGGAAGCTATTATACTTTCAATGACGCGGGAAGAACGGCGCAATCCTGAAATTATCAATGGCAGCCGGCGGAAACGCATCGCGCGTGGCAGTGGCAGCACGCCCCAGGACATAAACCAGTTGCTCGATCAATTCAACGAGATGCGCGCCATGATACGCCAGGTCAGCAGCGGTAAAGGCCCCTGGGCGAAATTAGCCAAACAATATGGGGCAGGCGCTGGTATGCCGGGCATGCCCGCTATGCCAGGTCTGGCAGGTGGCCCCGCGCCCGCTCTTCCGAGGTCGTCTGGGGGCGGCAAAAAATCTGGCAAAGCAGCCCGCAAAGCAAAGCGTAAACAGAAAGCCAGGAGTGGACGGAGGTAGTCTCAATGCAACGTATGGGCTCCAATCGCCCGGTGCAGGTCATGCTAGTTGGCCTGTTACTGAGCCTGGTCTTCGTGACCAGCGGCTGTGGGGGAAGTCCGCAGTCACAACAACAGGCAAGTCAGAGCAAGACGCAGTTCGATTCTGCCCTGCAACACG
>DATGGW010000472.1:0-4676 GCA_035308345.1 Ktedonobacteraceae bacterium
AGGTCGTCGTTGAACCATACAACAGGAAGCTATCGAGGAGTCGATCAAGCTGATCGATGGCAGGAATGTACACCTTGAGAACGAAGCAATCTTCACCTGTCACCCGGTGACATTCCACTACTTCAGGAATCTGCTGCGCCAGTTCTGCAATCCTGGGAAGCTGCCCTGGATTCGGACGAATGCGAATGAACGCAGCAATCGGTAGCCCAAGCGCTGCGGGATTCAGATCCAAACGATACCCTTGAATCACGCCTGTCTCCTCTAAGCGACGGACTCGTTCGGTGACGGCAGGCGACGACATTCCGACCCGGCGACCCAATTCAGACATGGTCAAGCGAGGATCACGCTGTAGTTCTTCTAATACCCGGATGTTGACCGCGTCAATCTCTTCATGCCATATCCTATAAGTAAATAGCCTTTTTTTCTTTATAGCTTGAAGCATAGTGTCGTTATTTCCTTCAATTTGCTATGTATTTTCATTGATTTCCATTGTACCATATAGAAACACGAAAATCAAACAGAGGAGATGCTATGTTTCAAGCGAAAAAAACGAATGTGATGGATAGAGTTCCACCACATGTATTCTTTTTTGTGAGTGCCATCTTCCATTACCTCGGACCTGCATTTGCGGTGTTCCTCTTCTCCAACGTAACTGTGCTTGGTGTAGCATGGTTCCGCATTGCCAGCGCCGCCGTTGTGTTTGCGGTGTGGCGTCGCCCATGGCGTATATTCATGAGGGCGCCTTGGGCAAAGCAACGCATTCTGCTCGCGTTGGGCATAGTGCTTGGTCTAATGAATGCCTGCTTCTATCTCGCGATTTCCCGCCTGCCATTAGGCACGGTTGGAGCTATCGAGTTTCTTGGTCCCATTACCCTGGCTGCGCTCGGGGCACGGACTCCACGCAACATCAGCGCGCTGGTTCTGGCTATGGGAGGCGGATGGCTTCTCACAGATGTGCGGTTCGGCGGGCAGCCACTGGGGTTTGTGTTCGCTTTTGCCAACTGTGTTTTCTTCATGCTCTACGTGGTGTTTGGCCATCGTATTGCTCAGGATGGAGGCGCGACAGGAATTGATCGCCTTGGGGCAGCGATGCTCATCGCGCTTGTCACCATTACCCCTCTTGGGTTTACAGGGGCCTTGTCTGCAATGACGCAGCCACTGCTGATCCTGGCAGGTATTGGTGTCGGCGTTTGCTCGTCGGTCATCCCGTATGTGAGTGATCAACTCGCCATGGCCCGTTTGCCCAGAGCGACATTTGCGCTCTTACTCTCCTTACTGCCAGCATCTGCCGCCGTCATCGGGGTCATTGTCTTACATCAGATCCCGACATTGGTTGAGATTGCAGGCATTCTCCTCGTCGCAGGCGGAGTAGCGCTGCATAAAGAGTCTGAAGCATTGCCCAAAATATCGCACGAAGAGCATGTGAGTGGGAAAGGAATGCACACAGCATGGCACTGAAATTTGGTTTGCTTGTTCCCCAGAATTGGACAGCAGGGCTGGTGGCGATAAACCACCAGCCCTGCTCATTGGATACACTATTGTGAATTAACCGCCAGTGTAGCCGATGATAGCGCTGCCGCCCTGGGTGCCGGAAGCATTCCAATACATGGGACGCTCCGCCACGAAGACAGCGCCAGCGGTGGTCGTCTGTACCGTCATCGACACCTCAAAGCCCTTGAAACCGTCGGCACTCTGGTAGAGATGTTGCAGGACCATACCGACGATATCCACGGTTGCGCGCGAGGCTTTGCCCACCGATATCGGAGTGGAATAGGTTTGCCCCAGCGCGTTGTAAAGCGTGATTGTGATCGTCTCTGTGTTGGCGGTGGGGTTCTGCAAGGTCAACCACTCGTCATAGTCCACGTTGGTGTAGCCCTCCGCGAAGCTGTAGAGGGTTTTGGCGGCTGGCCCAGGCTGGCCCAGCGCATCGGAGCCCCCTGTTGCGGAGAGACTGCGCCCGTTGGCCTGGTGACTGTAGTGGAAGAACATCTCCCGCTCCACCACGATCTTGGCGCCCGTCGCGCTGATCTCGGCGGAGACTTGCGCGTTGGGCGCACTCGTGTTGACGTTCCAGAGCACCTGCCCCAGCGTCGGCACGCTGAGCGTGAACGTGTTGACCGCTCCGCTGGAGGTCTCCAGCTTGATGCTGACCGCCGCGGTGGCCTTGGTCTTGCTATCCAGGTTGGCGATGGCGAAGTACTCCTGGAACTGGCCGCCGGTGTAACCCTCGGCAAAGAGCCAGTCGCTGGAGAGCGCCTGCACTCCGATCACATCGGCGCCCCCTGAGACCGTGCCGGCGTTGCCAGCGTTGATATTGCTGAAGTAGGTGGGTCGTTCCACCGCCACCTTCTCGGTCGAGGTCACCACCACCGCCACGTGCGCCGGCAAGGCCGGGCTGGCCTGGCTGGGGAAGATGGTGCCGCGCGTGCCCACCGCCACGGTCGTGCTTTGCTGGCCGACCTGCTTGCCCCCGGCATAGTAGGTGGCTGTGACCGAGGCCGCGCCTGGACTGCCCGGCGGGTTGAGAATGGGCAGGAACGAGGAGTAGGCTCCGCCGCTGGCCTGCGTGCCCACCGCGACATCGGCGAGGTAGAAGCTGGTGGCCAGGCTGGTGACGCCCAGCACATCGCTGCCACTGTTGACGCCCAGGGCGTTGAAGTACATGGGACGTTCGGCGACGATGCCGGTGCAGTTGGGCGTGGCGGTGTTGTCCACCGTGAGAATGGCTGAGTCGGTGATGCCGAAGCCGCCCGAGGAGGTGCCCAGGTCGCCATCGACGCCCTCTTCGGCGCGTGTGTGGGCCGGGATGTTCACCTTGAGCTGTTTGGTCAGTGGGGTATGGCCATCGGGGGTGTAGAGGTACTCGATAGCGACGCTGCAGTCGTTGGCGGTGGGGTTGTCCATCGAGAGGTACTCGTTGAAGCCGCCCCCGACGCGTCCCTCGGCAAAATACCAGCTCTTACTCACCGGCCCCGTCTGCAGTGGTGGCGGCGGCGGCGTGCTTGTGGCCGTCGAGCTGGTTGTAGGTGTTGGAGTTACAGAGCCATTCGTGATGGTAAAGCTATCAGAGAAAGCTCCACCTGGCACGGCAACATATTGCATACTCAATTGGGCGGCAGAGACCGTAAATTTAGAGACACCCCAGGTCAGATTAGTTCCCATCCAGGTTTTGTAATAGCCCATCTTCGGGTCAGTAGTAATAGGGAGAAGGGGAGTTGTTCCTCCGGTGCCCGTCACGACGATGACCGAACCTGCGCCCTGGGTTAAGGTATCAGTATCATTGACGACGCAGCTGGCATTGTAGGTGGTAGTGTTCAGGGTTGGACAGCTCGTTGAGTTCAGAGCTAGCTGCTTGCTTCTTTGATAGTTATGTTTGTGGGCTTGCAGGATCAGATCGACATGCTTGTTGAGCAGCAAATCGAGTAATTGCTGGTCGTAACAGTTTGCATTGCCGATGGCGAAGCAGTACTCATACATTCCCACGATTACCCAGGGGATATTGGCCGCTCGCGCAGCATCGATCGTGTTTGACACCCAGTTATAGTCAGCGCTGCCCGCGTCATAGTTGTAGCCAGGAAGTAAATTGCTTGGTGATATCATAATGATGCGAGCAAGAGGATTGACAGGTGGATAATCAAAATAGTATTGTGCGCCGTAGGTGCCTGACATGCCTGCCATCTGATTTGGCAGCTCAGCTTCGTAGGTGCTCATCTGGCTGGCATCGTGGTCGCCGGGAATAATCTCAAAGGGAAAATTAGCTGGGAGTAAACTTTTAGCATACGTGCTCCACGCACTGGCTGTGCTGCTTGTGTCATAGTTGAAGTCGCCCAGTCCCAGGTTGAAGCTTGCCCCAGAATGCGCAATATAGTTCAGGTTATCGGTTGTGTCGTTAGTTTGTCCATAATCGCCTGCGGCGGTAAAGCTAAAACCGGAGCTGGTGGCGTGAGCTGCTGTCGATTTACTCGAGTGAGCGAGCACAAGAAGTGTGCTCGCGATTAAGAGCACACCTAGAAATGCGACTCCAAGGGAGTGCAGCAAACTTTTGTTGTGGAATCTTGTTGACATCTTCCGTATTAGCTCTTTCTTTATAGTAGTCACGAGATCATCCCTGCCGAAATGGCTCGTTCATGCAACAAAGGAGGCAACCAGCGCGAATGAATTCACTTCACCATGACCCGATCCTCTTCTCTCTGGCCTTTTCATAGAAGGATATGCATTTGTCAATGTATGAACATACGAACGATGTTGGTAAACTATGACCTGGCAAAGCATACCAAAGTACTCCATCGAAAAATATGGAGTATCGGTTGAGATTGGATTACGAGATGGTTCTTTACGTACTGATTTCTTAACCTATTCCTTCAGATATCACTACTGTGAAGTTGCCTGGAATGCGGTGAACGTTACCGTCATATTAGTTTGGACGACAACATGCAGACCAAAATTGCCGGCTGATGATAAGGAGCTATCCGTCTCAGACAACATCCAGGTTCCTGGCTGGCTTCCCCCAATTGTTGGCCAGACGCTCGCATTGAGATTGCTCCCTGAGACACTGAAAAGCAAAGTATACGAGGTGCCAGTCGTGGCAGCAAAGGGTGTACTACCGAGCTGGGTGAATTTACCACCGACCTTCTTTTCGATCGTGAGGTTAGTGCCATCAATGAAGGCTTCGTACC
>DATGGW010000473.1:0-2956 GCA_035308345.1 Ktedonobacteraceae bacterium
ATCTATGCCTCCTGGGGTCTGAGTGATACTGCCGTTGATGATAAAGTGGCGCGCGCGCGCGCTACCCTGATCTATACGCTCAACCGCATGATTATGTGGGATGAAAACGGCGTAGCGCTGGTGCAGGATCGCCGGGGGGAATGGGTTACTCTCTATAAAGAGGAATGAGATGGGACTATCGACTCTGCTGCAACCGGACAATTTCTTGCGAACCTGCCTGCTGGCGCTCTCCATTTTTAACCTGGTAGCGTTCCTCTGGCTGGCCATTACTGTCTGGTTGAACGGCGACCGCAAAGCGGGCATTGCTCGCCTGGGAGTCGTGGGTCTGGGACTGTCCGCGCTGTTTTTTTTCATTCATGCGCTGCTCATATCAGGTCCATTAACACAGCCGGCGGGCCTGGTGAGCCAGGATTTCCTGTGGCATCTCATCTGGCTGCCTGCCCTGGGCGTTCCCTACATCTGGTTTGCCATTGGCCTGTACTACGCAGCGCTCATCAATCAGAAATGGCGCAAACGCCGTCCCTACCTGCTGGCTATAAGCGCACTGGTCGGCTCGGTCGTGCTGCTATTGCTGCTCTTTAACCAATCTACCTTTACCTACGCCGACGCACTGCGCCTGTTAGCCTATAACGAGGCATTTAGTGATATCAGACATGGCATATTCTCCCTGCCTATCTTGCTCTCCCTGCTCTTCCTCTGCTATGTCACCTTCTGCGCGATTGCGCCCTGGTTCACAATTGGGCGCATCGTTCGTTTGCTGCGCGTGTTCTGGCTTTTCCTGACCAGACGAACAGTGCGCATGCCGGGCTTGCGTTATGCCCTGGTCGATGCGTTCTGGGATGATCCACGCGATAAAGAACTGTTGGAAGAGCCACATCTTTCGTGGCGCCTGGCGCGTCCGGGGCTGCTGCTGGCCGCGCTGCTCATGGCGCTGCTGACTACGACGCTGGGAGTGCTGGTGATCCAGTCAATCATCGCCTGGCTGCAACATCCATCTACTGCTGTCGCTCCTGAATCTCCTGTGAATACCGGACTTATCACGGCTAATATCTTGCCAATGAACCTCGTCATCCTGGATTTATGCGCGACGGGCGCGGTTGCGCTGGTGATCCTTTTGATCGGCTACTCCATCGTGCGGCATGGCATCCTCATCGAACGTTCGCTTTCGCGGCGCGGCTTCTTTGAGCAATGGCGCGGGACGGTAATTGTTTCGACTGCTGTGGCTATCTTCATCGCCTTGCTGGTCAACATAACACATAGCAACAATCTTGGCAGCCTCCTGATCCTCACCTCGCTGGCAACAGGCGCTTATGCCCTCTTTACCTGGAGCAGCTATACCGCGCATGATCGCTACATTGTCATGTTGGGGCCGTTCGTGCGCAGCACCAGTTTACGTCACTGGTTAAATACCGATGTGCAAAAGACCGAGCAGGACCTGGAACATCTTTTTTATCACCTCTGCCATAATGTGCTGGCGGTGCAGCGAGCCTACCTGGTGGTGCTGGCCGGCACTGTCAGGCGGCGTTTCAGCTATCGTTGGCCGACGCCAGACGCGCCGGGCGGTGTGCTATTCCCACCTGCTGGGGATCAGTCGTCGCAAGAGAAAGGCGAGGTAAGCAAGATGCGTAATGGCGTGTCGGATACGCCGTCGCGTATCCAGATTCCAATGAATGGTGTGCCGATGGTTTGCTGGGTTTTGCCTATCTACGATGAGCGCGGGCTGGTTGCCACCCTCTATCTTGGCCCACGCGAAGACGGGGGTGCGCTGACGGATGAAGATATGAATCTGGCGCACGCCTGCGGGCAGCGCATTCTAGACACACTCGGCGATCATGAAGCTATGCAGGCGGTCGCGGGGCTATTGCGCCGCCGTATCGTTGATGTTAAGTTGCTGGGCGCGCAGCAGCGGCGCGTACTGCATGACGAAATCTTGCCGCAGATGCACCTGGCGCTGCTGCGCCTGGAAACGCTGCGCTCGCAGCCTGTTTCCGGCGCAACACCAGCACCGGTTGATGCCAGGGATGCCTGGGATACAGGGGATGTGGAGCGCGCGCAGGCTGTCGATGAAAGCATCGCGCTGATTACCGATACGCATCGCCGCCTGGCCGCTATGATGCGCGCCACTGCTCCCAGCGCGCCCCATCGACTTGAACAAGATGGAATGATCAGCGCCATTCGCACCATGCTGGAACAGGATTTTCAGTACTCATTTGACGAAGTGGAGTGGTGTGTTTCCGATGAGACCGCGGCGTATATCGATGAGATCATGCCGCCTGCCATCGCCGAACTGGTGTTTGCCGCCGTGCAGGAGGCGCTGCGCAATGCTGCCCGCCATGCGCGCGGGTCGGACGTGCATCGCCGCCTGCGCCTGCTGTTCAAGGCATCGTGGAGCAAAGCGGAGAATAGTCTGGAAGTAATTGTCGCCGATGACGGGGTGGGAATTACCTCGGCCAGCAGTTCCACCACCGGCACCGGCGGCGGACTGCTGACACACAGCGCGCTGCTGGCTATCGCGGGCGGCAGCCTGGCCATCAAAAGCGCTCCGGGAGAAGGCGTGACGGTGCGTATTCTGCTGCCCGCCGGGTCGCTGCGATAATGGGGATCTAACCTGGTGCCCACAAGGGACAACACTACATATCACCTTCCTCTTCATCCCATAGCAGGCGATGTTTTCATGAGTATGCTCACCTTTTTTTTCGTGATGTGGCACGCTCGTATTCTTAAGAGGGAAAGTCTATAATGTGAGCAGAGAAAAAAACAACGAAAAAAAGATAATCAGGAAGGTGACATATGATACTGGTAACTGGCGCGACCGGCTATGTTGGGAGGCATCTTGTGGCGCGGCTTGCGCAGGAGGGCGAGCGTCCGCGCTGCCTGGTGCGAGATATAAAGCGCGCGGCGAGCATACTGCCTGCCGAGCAGGTTGAACTCGTGGCTGGTGATACCACGCTGCCTG
>DATGGW010000474.1:0-3030 GCA_035308345.1 Ktedonobacteraceae bacterium
GATGCGCAGGATTCGCGAGCGTCTCCCATGTCGCTCTCACATCATGCGACGTGAATGGCTCGCCATCGGCCCAAAATACACCTGGACGCAGGTGATAGGTAATCGTCAGTCCATCGGGCGCGATGTCGCCATTTTCAAGCGAGGGAACGCGCCCGGCCAGCACCGGGTGAAAGACGCCTTCAGCGTCTGGTCGCACAAGTGGTTCAAGACAGAGCGAGCCAAGCCAGACACCCGTTGCCATCCATGTGAGGTAGGCGTTAATATTATCAGGCTCCTGCCAGAGGCCAATACGAAGGATATTTTGTCGGAGTTTCGCGCCATCACTATTGACGGGCTGCGAATGTATTCGGGTCACGATTTCAAACCTGCTTTCCTACTATCTAACAAGACAGCGCATCGATACATTACCTCCCCGGTTGCTCCACAACCTGCGCGGTTGCTGTCTGCGATTCGACTTCACCAGTGGAAACCGGTTGTACGGTGAGTAGATTATTGGTACGATGCGAGAACATTTGCCAGAAGACAAGCACGACGATGGTAAGAATTGGGATAGCGCTGACCAGGAGAAACATCGATGGGTACCCACTCGTGACAATCACAAAACCGAAGCCAAAAGCGCTTCCCGCACGCCCCAGATCATAGAGCGTGTTGTAGATGCCAGAGGCGAGACCGCGCTGATCCGCGCTTGAGACGTCGAAGGTCCAGGCCAGGACGGTGGGGACCAGCACGGAAACGGCGATGCCAAAGATGATGCCGCTGAGGGTCAGAGTGAGATAGGAGGCGGGAAACGCCAGAATAGCGATGCCTCCCGCCATAAAAAGTAAACTCGGCAACACCAGCGCGAGACGACCATACCGATCAGAAAGCAGACCGCTTACTGGTCGAAGTAAGACAATGGCGCCAATTTGCCAGGTGAAGAACAACCCTGGGTTTCCTACCCCTCCGCGCAACATATAGACCGGCAAAAAGGCGATCGTTACGCCTCGACAGACGCCGAGTACAAACTGCACAAGTCCAGGTTGTGCCAGCCGTTGCACGCCACGCACCCAGGTACGCAGGCTGAAGTGAGCGGAAACGATGCGATGGCGTGGCAGAATAAATACGATCAGGGCAGCGATTATCGCGCTGGCCGCAGACAAATCGAATAGCAATGGATAGCCCAGACGTGCGCCTACCAGGATACCAAGCGGGGGTGCCGCCGCTTGCGCGAGATTCGGGAATACCCCAAACAGCGCCATAATCGTTCCTCGACGGTCAGCAGGCGCTTTCTGCCCGACATAGGCGGTCACCGCGGTCGCAAAGGCGCTCATGGTCAGGCCCTGCCAGACACTGGCAACAATAAAGACCCAGAAGTTCTGCGTCCCTTCAAAGATAAGCGGAGTCAGCGCCAGCGCCAGGGCAGAGACCATCATATAGGTTCGGCCTCCCCAGCGATCTGTGACCATAGCGGTTAAGAAGTAGGCTAAAAAATTAATGGCGTAGGTAGAACCAACGATCAAGCCAATCTGGGCGGCTTGATACCCAAGATGGGTGAAATAGACTGGTAGCGCCGAAAGTAGCAGGAAGAAGCTGATATAGCCAAATAAAGCCGAAGCCGAACTGTACCAGATAACCCCTGGAACCGAGGAAAGGCGTTTCATCCACGTCATTTGCCCGTCTGGTGCAGATGGTTCGCGCTCAGGTTGGTCAATTCGTCCCTCTGTATTCATCGATGATGCCTCCCGCTTATTACTTTGCCCTTGAGTTCATACTCCATCGTGCTTTCACTTCCCTTGCTATATTCGCCATCAAGATACAAGGTCATGCGAAACTCACAGCAATAATGCCCGGCAGCGTCGTGTATCCAGAGATCCTGTACCTCCGGCAAAAACTCAGTGATCTGCGCGGGTGATGTCGCGGTGGCGATTTTGCGTACAAACCAGTTGACGAGTAGCGGGTTGCGGAAGTCCAGGAAAACTGGTTTCGGCTCGTCGCTAAAGCGGACAAAGACCCGTTCCGGTACGGCGTGTTCCTCGCGCCACCCGCGCAGTGTCCTCCACACATCCAGCGAATAGCCCGTCTCTCGCTGCCACTCCTGGCGCGGATTCATCCACCATGTTTCGCGGTGTATGACCAGCCGACCGGTGGTGACACGCGGAAAATGCATACAACCGTATGGATACTGAAAGACCTGCCCTCCCAGCCGATTTGAGTGTGGCAGCGCAAAAATGTTGAGGACACTTGTACGGTTGAATGGAGACCAGACCGGAGTGCGAGTCAGCAGGATGGAATCGATACCAGGCGCCGTCAGGTAAAGCGCGTCACCATTGCGCCGGACAGATAATGAGCCAGCACGCAAAACACGCGGTAATGTATCCCCACCGCCAGCTGTGGATTCAAGCGCCCGACCACCAAACTCAATTTGCAATAGCGCATGTGGCAGCATCAATTTTGTCTTATCGGTATGCTCCATGACAGGCTCAGCCACAGTCACCCCCGGCAAGATACGGGCGTACTGTCTGGCGGAAGCTGCCGCAGCTCCCACTTTATTGGGATGCGTTACCACGGGAGAGCCGCGCACAAGCAAATCCTGCATGGTATGCGCTTCGCCCAGGACAAGGTAGTAATCGCCTCTGTTGGCTGCCGCAACGCCATTCGCGCCAATCATCAAATCAAGATTGACGACGCAAGGCATTTGCTCAACTGCTGTGGCCCTGTCATGCATTATGGCCGGGGCAATTTCAACATGACGCCTCTCCGCATTTCCCTGGCATAACCACCGTCCCAACCCGGTGCTATATGGCTCGATAACCTCTTCGACTTGTGCCAGAGCCTGCTGAAGCGACTCGTCATGATCTGCGACGGCAAGCATACGGGGCAGCGAAACCTCCGCATCCCCCGGAAACGTCGCCGCGAACCAGTCAGCCGTGACTGATTGTCGCAAGCGGTGCCGGCGAGCCTGATTATCCATCAATATGTAGATAGTTGGCAGTATTTCATCTGTCATCGATTCGAGCAGAGGCAGCCCCACATCACAACGCTCCCAGTTGC
>DATGGW010000475.1:0-3301 GCA_035308345.1 Ktedonobacteraceae bacterium
CCTGAACCACTCGCCGGATTCGGCGTGCGTCTTTCAACTGGCTCGATCCAAACGTGTGCTGTGCCCAGAGCTGCGGGTTCAACATCTCTTCGGTTCTCATCGTCCTATTCTATCAGCTTCTGAGTTGTGTATAAAAGACAGTCTTTCTAAGTATGGGGTACTTCACGGAAGTGAGATGCAACGTATGCGTGCGGCCAGACTATCTTTGTGCCTCTTCGCTCTGACGGCGGCTCTTTGTCTTGCCGGGTGCGGTCAGTCACGCACTTCTCAGGACCCGCTGCCGCACGCACCGTCTCCCGCGGTTCATCAAACTGCAAGTCCAGCAGCGACACAGACACCGCTATTGGAGAGGAAAGCGAAACCGGTGCGCTTGCTCATTCCCGCAATAGGCGTCAATGCTCTCATTGAGACAGTGGGAGTTACGCCCGGTGGTGACCTGGCCGTACCAACACAGAATCCGTGGGAGGATGTGGGATGGTATGAGTCGGGTCCGCATCCTGGCGAGCTGGGAAGCGCCGTGATCGACGGGCACCTTGATCGTCCAGGCGGATATCCGGCGGTGTTCTGGCATTTGCGCGATCTACAGGTCGGCAACGCAGTGACGGTGATAGATGCGTATGGAAAAACGTTCCATTTTCATGTCACCGGCACCGTGTTCTACTCACCGCAGGGTGCACCGATACAACAGATCTTCGCAAACAATAGCGGTGCCTATCTCAATCTGATTACCTGCGCCGGGGACTGGATTCCTAGCCAGCACCAGACCACATTACGATTGGTCGTGTATACTGCTTTAGATTAGTGCTGCCATACTGCTACCCAAAAATGAACTTGTGTAAAGTGAGCGCGAGAAAGCCATGCATGCCATGAATTACCACCAACAGTGGAGCACTCCTCCCCTCGACTTGCGGTTGCAACCGGATGAGGTGCATGTCTGGCGGGCGCCTTTGGTAGTGCCTGAATCCGTTCTAGAGCAACTGAACCAGCTTCTCTCAGAGAGAGAAACTACCAGAGCTCTGTCTTTTCGCTTTGCGGAAGATCGCCGGCGTTGGATTGTGGCGCATGGAGTTTTGAGAATGCTCCTCGGCCGCTATGTGCGCCTGGATCCACGCCTGCTCCATTTTGACCTTACTATATATGGTAAGCCATTGCTGGCGTTTCCCATACCGAGTACTCCGCTGCAGTTCAACCTTTCTCATTCTCGCGATATCGCGCTGTACGCTTTTGCCTATAGCAGGCAGGTTGGCGTTGATGTTGAGTACAAGCGGGCCGGTCTTGATTACGACGCGCTGGCCCGCGTGAGCTTCTCTCCAAATGAGCAGGCAGCTTTGCGCTCGTTGCCCGATGATGTCAAGCGGGAGGCCTTTTATACCTGTTGGACCCGTAAGGAAGCGTATATCAAGGCGAGGGGCAAAGGTATGTCCACTCCTCTCGATCAATTCGACGTTTCTTGCCTAGCGGGAGAAGCAGCGGCGCTCCTCCAGAGCCGGGAAGATCCTCGTGAAATCAGGCGCTGGGCGCTGCGGGAACTCGCTCCTGGGAACGATTATGCAGGCGCTCTCGCCGTAGAGGGATTTGATTGGAGTCTCAGTTGCTGGCAGTGGCATGTCGATGCCAACTCCTAATTGGGTCTCCCGCATCTCCTGGGCCGGAGAATGTGCTATAACTCGCCGATCTGTTTCGCATGATCTGCTTAAAGCCAGCTTCATCTCAGATGCCAAAGAGCAAATACGTGCATCCTGCTGGTGTGACAGCATTCCTCCCGATCCCCTGAAAGGAAGCCGTTGGTTGGTATAGAACCGGGACTGCAAATGCCATCCTTTAAGATTTAGACTCCATTTAGAGATAAAGCAGAATGCTCTTAGATTGCTATATTCTAGCTCATACAGTAAGAGTTACTGGTCTTGCAGGCAGTTGCCCACAGCCTTCATTTGTTTTATCATGCGGGTAATGATATATCCGACAAAAGCAGCATATCTCTCAGTTATTCCCGTTTTCTCTTCGACTTCAGCGCGCTGGGATGCGAGAAGCTTCAAGCGGGGTGCCTGTAAAAATCACATAGGATGAGGTAAAATATCTACGCGCTAGGTGATGTGCGTTACCAGGAGTAGCAGGGAAGTTCTAAGAGTCAACGACCCCACACGTAAACGTGGGGGCATGCTCCCGCAGTTTACGCGGTCCTCGTTGTCCAGCCTGAGTTCCTGATCCTAGAGGCAGGGAGCTGAGGGAACTACGTTGGTCAGGTCATGGCACCTCTGGATGCCACCTCAGTCCAGAGCACTGCCGCTGGTCGTTAAAAGGCCTTCGGGGTAGGGGTCGGTGCGGCCAGCCGAACAAGCCTGTGGCCAACATTGGCGAGAGGGGTTGCCCGGGCAAGCCGACCCAGGCGCGTCACTAGCCCAGTAATGGGGCCTCATCACGAGGCAAAACGGAAAGGAGTGCTTCCATGTCGGTCCTTGTTCTGGATAGGCACAAGCGGCCACTCATGCCGTGTTCGGAGAAACGAGCACGGCTGCTGCTCGTCCGTAAACGCGCCGTGGTCCATCGCTTTGTCCCTTTTACCATCCGGCTGAAAGAGCGCACGGTCCAGGAGAGCCTGGGGCAGCCAATCGTGCTCAAGATTGAGCCAGGCTCCCGAACCACCGGGATGGCACTGGCCCGCATTGAGCAGACTGAGGAGGGCGAAGTGCATCACGCGCTGAGTCTTTCCGAACTCACCCACCGCGGCGAAGCAGTCCATCACGCCCTTTTGCAACGAGCAGGCTATCGGCGACGGAGGAGATCCGCCAACTTGCGCTACAGGCCAGCCCGCTTCGCCAATCGTAAACGCCAGAGCGGCTGGCTTCCCCCTTCCCTTTTGAGCAGGGTCGGGAACGTGCTTAGCTGGACGCGACGCTATCGCCGATGGGTTCACTTGATGCGGATCGAGGTGGAGCGCGTGAAGTTCGATCTGACGCTCCTTCAAAACCCAGAGGTCGCGGGCGTCGAGTATCAAAGAGGCGAACTGTTCGGGTGGGAGATCAGGAGCTATCTGCTGGAGAAATTCCAGCATCGGTGCGTCTACTGCGGGCGCGCAAACACCGCCTTTGAACTGGACCATATCCGGCCTCGTTCGCGCGGCGGATCCAATCGTGTCTCGAATCTTGCGCTCAGTTGCCACCACTGCAACACCATCAAAGGGGATCGGACAGCCAGCGAATTCGGCCACCCGGAAGTGGAAGCCCGGGCCAGGAAGCCACTTCAAGACGCCGCTGCGGTCAATGCGACTCGTTTCGCCCTGGTCGAGGCGCTGCGTCTCCTC
>DATGGW010000476.1:0-8601 GCA_035308345.1 Ktedonobacteraceae bacterium
TGCAGGTTAGTCAGGCTGGTCAGGCCGAATCTGCCCGATCCATGCATGAAGGTATGGCTGGGGAAAGCGGGATCGAAGCCGCCCGCCTGTCCGGCGTCTGTGCCGACCGTTTCGACACCCACGCCGAGGATGTCGCGTTCCTTTGCCAGGTATGCCGAGCATGACGGATGAAAGCCGGGTGAGTGCGATGCGCCATCGGCCTGCATGCCCAGAAATTCCTCGCGCCCCTGGCGTTTGCTCCAGCCGCTATGCACCAGCAGCCATGCTCCCGACGGCAGTGGGCCATACTTGCTCTCCCACTGTTCGACGCGCTCAATAGTGAGCAGGAAATCTGGATTCTGCTCCACGTCGGCGGTCACGTCGATGACGCAGGCCGGGCCGATGAATTTGCGTACCGGAATGGTATTGGTGGCATTGTTGGGTAAATCTTTGCCTGTGATCCAGTGGATGGGCGCGTCAAAGTGCGTGCCGGTGTGCTCGCCCAGGTTCAACACATTCCAGTACCAGGCCGGGCCGCGGCTGTCATAGCGCGAGATTTCGCTGAGCGTTAAGCCAGGCGAGGGCGCAAATATAGGTTGTAGATCGATGACGGGAGTATCCGGCCCCAGATCTGAGGTCAGGTCAATCACTTTGAGACGACCGGAGTCGAGTTCTTCGATTAGTTGCGTTAAAACGCTGTTTACCATGCAGGTTTCCTTTCTATACTAGAGGGGTTCGAGGGAGACCGCAAGGGGCTCTCCCCTGCATCCTCTCTTTCCTGCCGTTATAACACGCCGGTCAGCACCTGGAGGGCGACCGCAAGGGTCCCACCCCTCAACACCGCCGCCCCCGCCCTTACAATGACTACGACGTACCCTCGCGGTCGCCTTTGTGTCTTCTGATCGACGTGTTATTTGATCAATGTCCATTATCGTGTCCATGTTGTTTCATGGCCTCTAGCGCTCGTTTGAACTGGAAACGGTTTTCGAGCAGCGGGAGGTCCATGTGGAATGTTTTCGGTCCGATAGCATCCACTTTAGAGATGATGGTGGTCAGTGTAGTGCTGGCCAGCGCATTGCGCACACTCTGCGAGAGGCTTTCGGGTGTGTTGGCCTGCATGACCGACGGCACGCCGCAGGCCCTGGCGATGCCCGCGAGGTCGGTTCCCGTCGAAGTTGCCGTGGGGAAGCCGCCTACCGAGAGCAGGCTTTCGTTGTCGAAGACGATATGCAGCAGGTTGCCCGGTTTATAGCGCGCCATCGTGCTGAGCGTTCCCAGGTTCATCAGCAGTGATCCATCGCCATCGAGCACGACCACCTGGTGCTGCGGCATGGCAAGGGCGATGCCCAGTCCCATCGACGAGGCCAGCCCCATGGCGTGTTCGAGATAAAAGAAGTTGGGCCGGTGACCAATTGTATACAGTTCGGCTGCTACCGCGCCCATGATGGTGACGACGATACGATTCTCAAGTTCGGCGTAAATAGATCGTAAAGCCTCGATGCGCAGCATGCTCAGTCCTCCCACATTAGTTCGCGCGGCAGCAAGACTGCTACAGGTTGCAGGGAGGCGAGCGCCAGCGTCTGCGCATCCTTCAGCCTGCGTTGAACTTCACCCGCCTGGTTGAGATGCCACGTGGGAATGTTCATGGCGCGCAGGATTGGTTCCGTGACCAGCCCGCCCTGGGTCTGCCAGGGATCTTTTTCGCCGAAATGCCCGCGAAAACTGATCAACATCAACAGGGGAATTTTGTACAAAAGCGCCAGCGAGACGATAGGGTTAATGGCGGCCAGAAAGCCGTGATTTTGCATGAGCAGAGCGGAATTGACTCCGGCGAGGTGCGCTCCGGCTGAAATGCCGATGCCCTCCTCTTCCTTTGCGAGGCGAACCAGGGTCATATCAGGGTCTTCTTCGGCCATGCGAATAAGGTGGACAAGCCATGTTTCGGGAAGGGCCGATATGATCTTGACATCGCAGGATTTGAGCGCATCGTAGATCAGCCTGGAATTAGTGGCTGAAACAGGCATATGCTCCTCCAGGTAGTGTTGCCTCTAAAGGGCCGTGCCATATAGGTTCATGTTAGCCTTAGTATAACACAAGCCCGGAACTTTCTTTTCAGGATGCTTCTGCCGGTCGTCCATCCTCACCCGCTGGTTGCTGGTTACTTTGCTCGCTATGTGTATGCAGGTGTTCGTGACGGATGGCTGCCTTCTTCTTGTGATCGACGATAATGTGCGTGATCTCAGCGAGCCTTTCGGGAGACAATTCGGCAAAGTGATCCCAGGCGCTCGTCTGCCAATCATCGACTGCTCTCTCCGGCGAGACCCAGGGTGGCAGGCTTACCAGCAGGTGATCTGATATTGCATTGACGAACGGCTCGTACATGCGACGCAAACCAGAAAGGCGCTGCTCGGCATCCTCGGCATGTGACAGGTGTAGTCCTACTTCGGCGAGCAAGTCGCGCATGCGCGTGAACTCGGCCCCTGAGAGACGATTGGATTTAGGATTCAGCGGCGGTGTTCCGTAAACCTGGGCAAGGTCTACTGCCGCATGACGCGCTATGGCGAAGGTGTTACGTATGGTTGGTGTGGAGATATCCTCAAAACCAACGATCATCAAGGCGCAGGTATCCAGAACGGTGGTGAGCGCCGCCAGCCATGATTGGCGCTCGTGTTGAGAGCGATAGTAGGTCAGGACCGGATAGGAAAGATGACTCTCCAGAAGCTCTGCGCTCCACCTTTCCCAGTCACGCATAAATTGGGCCAGTTCCTCAATACGCTGGGTGCGGTAATGCCTGCGCAACATCTCTGTCGCGCTCGGCGGGGAGCCTGCGCGCGCATCGAGGAGGGAGATGTTGATCTCTCGCCGCGAGAAGGCTTGATAGATGATAGGGACATAGCCGATTATCATAGCGAGGAAAAGAAAGCCCATGCCGGCCTCTGCCACAGCGAAGAAGCGCCCCATTCCTGTTAGCGGCGTGACATCGCCTAACCCAAGGGTTATAAATGTCGTCCCACTCATATAGAGGTACGTACCGAAGGAAAGAACTTTTTCCGGCGCGTTCATGGGTAAACTCAATCCCCATTCGATCATTGCGAGGGATAATACGAGTGCTGCTGCCCAGATTACCAGCAGGAGGATCAGCGAAAGTGGTCCATAGTAGCTCAAATAAAACTCGCGCCGGTTTCCCGGACGCATCTTCCGTGCTATCGCCGACCACAACGCCCAGGTCGCTAGATAGAACAAGCGCGAAAGTCTAAAGCGCCGCGATACCCTGCGTGGCAGGATGATTGACTCGAAACTATCTTGCAGAATGAGGACAACTAGAATAATGCCGAAAATGACGGCAAGAATTTTCATGGATTCTATCATCTAAACCTCTGTGGTACTGTTTCAAATAAAACACTTGTGATATGATTGACTTGCGATATCACACAAACCCTGGAAAAATTATTCCTTACCCATTTTATCACCTCGGCAGATTATCAACAGGAGGGTTATTATGCTCTACCAGAAGGAAGCTCAGGGCGATTGGGGACAGATGCGGGGAACCGACACGATCAAAGTAGCTACCGAAACGCTGGCGATGGCTGATGGCTGCAAACTCTTCTTGCGCAGTTGGGTAACGGATAGCAGGGATATTTTGTTCATCTTGCACGGTCTGGGCGCACATTCCGGCTGGTTTATCGATATGGGTAATGCATTGGCGGAGCGCGGTCTGACCGTCTATGCTGGCGATCATCGAGGCTTTGGGCATTCCGAGGGTTTGCCTGCTCATATTGATAAGTACGCGAGCTTCGTGGAAGATTGCCACACGATTGTCTCCGAAATTCGCAGGCGGCATCCCGGCGCGCGCCTTTACGTGCTCGGACATAGCATGGGCGCCATCTTTACCACGCACCTCGCTGCCAAATTTGGTCAATCCCTGGCTGGCGTCCTCTATCTTAATCCCTGGGTGGAAGATTCCACGCATATAACGTTCGGAACACTGCTATCTATTCTGGCGGGTGGTCTGTTCAAATCCAAACGTTACTGGCAGGTGACAGGCGGCACAGATGTCATGACCAGCAATCCTGAAGCCATCGAGATGCTGAACGCCGATCTATATTGGAGACGCAAACAAACCTCGTCGTTCCTGTTTCAAATCCTGTTGATGCGTATGGCCGTACTCAAACTGGCGAAACAGATCACTCTGCCCGCGCTGGTCATGCAGGCCGGGCAAGATAAATCTGTGCTGTCTTCGGGAACGCGCAAGCTCTACGATGCGCTGGCCAGCGCTGATAAAACCTGGAAAGGCTATCCAGAATATGCCCACGACAGCGAGCTTGAGCAAGATCGCTCACAAATGGATAATGACATTGTGGACTGGATAAGCAAGCATGCGGGTCCTTAACCGCTAAGGATATGGAGTGATGAAATTCGGGCCTAACGTTCGCTGTATACTGTTTGATCTGGGCAGCACACTATGGACGCATAAAGATGAGAGATCGATGCTTGCTTGCGAGAAAGCCGCCAATCTGCAAGCTGTTATGGAACTTCGCCGCTTTGCCGGTTCCGATATATTCTCGGATATGGACGCGGACGTGCCTGGTCAGTTGTTGCGTAAAAGTTTCGAGAAGCAGATTCGCCTCAAGAGCCGCCTGCATCTCGAATATGAACCTGATTTTACGCTGGCAGCTATGGATGCGCTGCAACAACTGGGTGTGCCGGGCGTAACTCGCGCAATGGGGGAGGCTATCTATGAAGCTTTGCGTATGCGCACACCCGACTCGCGCATACTCTTCAAGGATACTCTACCAACACTGGCTGCCCTGAGAGAGCGCGGCTATATCCTGGGAGTGGTAACTAACCGCCATTATGGGGGCGCGCCATTTCATGAAGACCTGCGCACAATGGGTCTGCTCGACTATTTTGATCTGCGCTACATGGCGATTTCAGCCGATTTAGGCATTCGCAAACCCCACCCCGACATCTTCATGCATGCTCTCAATGGACTGAACGTCTTGCCGGAAGAGGCTGCAATGGTCGGTGACTCGCTCAGGGCCGATGTGACTGGCGCGAAAAGGCTCAATATGCTGGCAATATGGATGCCTAAAGCGTCCTTGCGCGAGGAGGCGCGGGCAGCCTTGCGCGCTTCTACCGCTGGAGATTCCGCTGTGCTGACGGATGATTACCTGTTGGCCTACACGCGGTTGGCTGAAAAGAGAGGGCGCCAGACGCCCGACGATATCCGACCCGATGCCATCATCGAGCGCATCAGTGATCTGCTCGATATGTTCTAAGCAGAAGGTCTTGACTTTCATTTTGTAAAATAAAGGATCATAGTATGTCACAGATACCAGGTACAAGCGTGCAGAAAGTCCAGCATACGCTCAAGTCGTTGGGATTTTCGGACGAGATTGTAGTGTTTCCAGATTCGACGCGCACCGCTATAGAGGCGGCTCAGGCGGTGGGCTGCCAGGTAGGGCAAATTGTGAAGTCGCTTGTCTTCAAGGGCGCATTGACGCATAAGCCGGTTCTTGTGCTTGCCAGCGGTTCAAATCGGGTGAACGAGCAGCGGCTAGCTGCGCTGGTTGGCGAAAAGATTGAGAAGGCTGACGCGGATTTTGTGCGGCAGCATACAGGATTTGCTGTCGGCGGCGTACCGCCTGTTGCTCATAGCGAGCGGCTGGATACGTTCATTGACGAAGATTTGTTGCAGTACGCTGAAATCTGGGCTGCTGCCGGTAGCCCACACGCGGTATTTCGATTGACGCCAGGAGACTTGCAAAGCTTGACCGGTGGGCAGGTTGTTTCAATTAAATAACACTCTCCAATTTGGCCCAATGTGTATCATCTTGTATGGTCACGTGTTACTATGGAATCAGATAATGATAGTTGCAACGAACTCATTGCAGGTCAAATAAATGCGCTCACCTCAACGCCTGTTTAGCAGGACACGAGTAATTATCCTGGTTGTTGTCATCCCCGCCCTGTTCATGGTTGGATGGCTGCATGTCAATGCGCCTCAGATGCCCCAGGTCGTGATTATGCATCCCATTCAAGCGCAGCCGACGCCCACTCCTCGGCCATTTCACCTGTTTAATGGCAAGGTGGCTTCGCTGGGTTGGATTGTCGGGCGAGATTGCCAGCGTGGGATGCAGGCATATTTGAAGACCGCTGCTGCCAACCCTGATGCTGCCCTGGTCGGCACGGGATGGCTCGATCCGACGACAGGCAAGCTGATTAACGGGGAGCACAATAACTGTATGCCTGGCAGTCTGAGCATGGATAATGTCGTGCAACTGGTGCATAGCATGGGCGGCATGGTCTATTTGACGATCAGCATGGAGACCGATGGCTCGGCAACTTCCTGGACATCACAGCAACAATCAGACTATATCGCGAAAGCCTCCGCCGATCAGGGTTATATTGATACTATCACGCGTGAAGTTGAACGCGCCAATTATGATGGCGTGATTATGGACCTTGAGGCAGGCGATCCCAATTATCCCAATATTCAGCAGCTTTTCGCCACTTACAACCAGCATGTATGGACTGCATTGAAGCCACTGCACAAGTACTATGGCATCGCGCTGCTTCATAAACTCAACGGGCATGATGATTACTACGGTATCAATGGCTTTGAGAACTGGTCGTTGCTAGCGAACAGCGCCGACTTTATCGTCATTATGGCGGTAGATCAGTCCTACTTTACTCCTGGCCCGACCGTGAGCGTTCACTGGCTCGAGCAACTGCTGGACTACGCCACGCAAACCATGCCACAGATGCTGCCGCATGTTATCTGGGAGTTGCCTCTCTATGGCGCGACCTGGCATTATGCCGGGGGACAGTGGGTCTTTGACGGCGGCGTGAACTACCAGGATGCGCAGGCGCTGGTGTCACAAATACCCATATCCGAGATCAATAGCAGCATGAGCAATCTCAATGATGCTACATCGGCGCATATTGTCTATACCGACTCGTCCGGCGTCGAACATTCTCTGTGGTTTCACACGGCGCAGAACCTCTACTATATCATCTCCAATTTCGAGAAGATTTTGCGGCAGATACCCCCATCCGCCAATAATCACCTGCAGATTGCCGTCTGGTATCGCGCTACCTGGGAACCTGGCGATGTGTGGAAGCTAATTGATCCATTGTTGCCGAATAACACCTGACGCCCACAAGGGCATCACTACATGTTGACTTCTTCCTTCCTGATGAACTTTTCCAACCAAACAGAGTCATCGTGTCTGTAGGGGCGACCCTTGTGGTCGCCCGCCCGCGCGAGGGGAGAGGATTGATGCCATCAGGCGGGCGACCACAAGGGTCGCCCCTACGCAGAGGCCGTTTCCTCTTCCTGACCCATTTCGGTTGGCAAAGTTCGTCAGGGTGAAGACGGTATTTTTTATGTTTTTGCGCAAGAATATTTTCTTCGTATAAAAGAGTAATACCCTAAGAAAATTGTGATACCAACACCAAAAGTTAGAAAAAATTGAGAATTATTGCACAACTATTTAGAACCTTTAGATAATCTTAAAGTAAACTGTAAATAGGGTAAGCAACGGGCGATTTTACCAGGTTCGTCTCATGAAAATTCTCTCGATGAGAAAGGATGTGCAGTATGTTAGTGTACTCGAGCACTGCGGAGACTGCGCAACTGGTGCAGAGTGCGCAAATGGGCAGTATTGAGGCTTTTGCAATGCTGGTCGAACGTTACGAACGCGAGATTTACAGGTACTTAGTAGGCATGCTGGGCGATCGTGAAGAGGCGCAAGATCTTTCTCAGCAGGTCTTTCTGAAAGCCTGGATCAATCTCCCGGCCTTACAAAATGCGGCATGCTTTAAGTCCTGGTTATACAGTATCGCCAGGCACTTAATGTGCGACCACTGGCGAGGAAAAAAACCGTCAAGCCAATCCTGGGAGGAATTGTTGGAAGATAATGCAGAACCAGGATTGCCTGGACCAGAAGAGTGTATCGTCGAGATGGAGTTAATCAACATGGCATTGCTTGAATTGCCCTTAAAATTGCGGCAATGCCTGGTTTTGCGTTTCGTAGAAGGATTTTATCCCTGCGAGATCGCCTGCATGGTAGGCATCAGTGTGACTAGCGTTAGCACTTATATCAGCATGGCGCGCAGGCAATTTCGCGCCATATTTGAACGTTTGAAAGATGAACTGGAGAATGAAGAATGAATTGAAATGTAATTGCTTCACTCGCTTCTATTGACAGTGCATTTTATATCTTCTATGCTCGTATTGTGTCATTTTGTTTCGGCTCTGGCGCGTAGAACAGGAGAAGATCCTATGGATTGGTTCAGATACAAACCATCAGGGCAATTGCGAGCATGGAGTTGGTGGAAACGGCTCTTGATCGATATCATGGTTGCCGTTCTTACTGTGGTAGTGGTTACAATCCCGGCTTATGTTTTACTTCCACGTGAGCGTAACGGTATTGCTACGCTTTTGCTCCTCTACCTTTTCGTATTGATTCTTCTTGCCCATAAGGGTGAACCGAGAATTGCTATATTTGCCGCGATTGTGGCTTGCATCGCCTTTGATTTCTTCCTGGTTGAGCCTTTTAATTCTTTGTTTGTGGCGTATCCGGAGGAATGGGTAGACCTTATAATTTTCCTGGTTTT
>DATGGW010000477.1:0-3637 GCA_035308345.1 Ktedonobacteraceae bacterium
CTGCTCAACTCGACCAGCAGCCTGGTGCTCAGTATGATCGAGCAAGGATATTCCCAGGCAGATGCCATCCGCAAGGCGCAAGAAATGGGCGTCGCAGAGGCCGATCCCTGGTATGACCTGGATGGTTGGGATGCAGTCATGAAAACGACCATTCTCACGAACACGCTCATGGAAGAACAGATCACGCCGCATATGGTTGAGCGTGAGGGCATACGTGGCCTGACAGCCGATGATATCTGTTCCGCAGCGCTGGCCGGTTCTCCCTATCGCCTGGTTAGCCAGGCGCACCGCAAACATGGCATACTCAGCGCCAGCGTGCGTCCAATGCGCATCGGCACGGATGATACCCTGCACAGCGGCACAAGGGCCATGAACGGCGTGATTTCGCTAGAAAGCGATGTAATGGGTGTAATTACTTTGATAGAGCACGAGCCAACTGTATTACAAACGGCTTATGGAGTTCTGAGCGATCTGATTATCATACAGCGCAGCAAGGAGATTGGTTGACTTTTGCCGGGAAGCTGTTTAGAATAGCAACTGTCCTACTACCGATAAAGGAGTGCATATATGGCTATCATCTGTCCGCAATGCTCCCTTGAAAATCCCGACCAGTCAGTATTCTGCGCGCGCTGCGGTAGCAATTTAACACAGAATCCTGATCCCGCCAACCACGGCCCAGCGCAACTATATACCGCCCCTGCAGAATCTGTCATGCAGCAGAGTTTTCCAGCCCCGCCGACACCAGGGTCATACCAGCAGATGCAGCCTCCAACCATGTATGCCCCACTCAATGTACCACCCCCGCCTCCAACCGTCCCACTCAGCACGCAACTGGGCAAGCATGCATTTGCCGGGCATGGCATGCCCGTCTCGCGCGCATCCTGGCTGCTAGCCAACCAGCAGCCACAGGCAATGGCAATGTTCACTGCTGTGCGAGATGCCCTGATCCAGCGCGGACTGCCAGGGCTAAACATCAACCAGGCGCGCCTGACGGAACACAGTTTTATGCTCGAAAGCCGGGATTACCTGACCGCGCATCGTGGCAGTTCCACCGTCTTCCTCTATATCACACCTGCCGGGCACGATCTCTATATCTCGCGCACAACCACCGTGCAGACAGCAATCAGCTATGTGCGTGTCGCCATCTTCACCCTGTTATTGATTCTCATGATAATCGGCCTGGCGCAAAGCGGTTCGCCTTCATCACTTGCCAGCGGCTTCTCGGTAGGCGGAGCAATTTCCGCAATCCTCGTCTTTTTCAGCTATCCCCTGCTAGTCTTTTTCCTGGTGCTGATCGTCTCATCACTGCTCGCCTGGCTTATCCACGGAGATGCCGGTATGTTCCTGCGTCCCGCCGTCATGAACGACTTCCAGGCCGACGACGCAGCGCTCATCGAAGAAACCGTCGATAACAGCCTGCTCAGCGCCGCCCAGACAGCGGGAATAGATGCTGGTAAGATTACGAATCCTGGACAGGCTTATCATATGAGAAGGCGCATACGCTGGATATAGAACTTTGTTGCTGAGGGTTGGTTTTATCACTCATCGTACAACCACATCCATCGTATACGTGCCGGTCTGGCCCAGATCGTCAGTAATTGACAAAGTAACGGTATACGTTCCCGATGAGCTATAGTTATATGAATCGGTCGGGGAAGTTTGTTGATCCGTACTCCCATCACCAAAGCTCCAGTTATAGGTGGCGTTTTGCGTACCAATGGTGGAACTGGAGGCATCGAAGGTGACATAGTAATAACCGGCGCCGTAAGGCTGACTAGAGTTCTACCGGCAAATCCTGGCGCGAACCCCACTCATTCCAGGAGCCGTCATAATTGGTAAGCGCGGGATAGCCCAGCATTGCCAGGCTGAAGAGGATGGTTGTAGCGGCAACGCCCCCATTACAATAGGCGACCACATGCTCTGTGGGGGACACGCGCACGGATGCGAAGAGCTGCGCCAGTTCCTCGCTGCTGCGGAACGTGCCTGTAGCCGCGTCGATAATCTCTTCGCGTGAGATATTGAGCGCGCCGGGGATATGCCCTCGTCGTCCATTACCACGCGCAATCGCACCGGTGTATTGCCCTCTATCACGCGCATCGATAAGCGCGACCCCCGGTTTGCCCAGCATGGCCAGTACTTCTTCGGCTGTCACGCGCAGTTGTGGCTGCACTTTTGGAGTGAATGTGGATGGGGGATACCTGGGAACGGCAGCCGTCATGGGTAGGTTTTCGCGCCGCCACTTGCGCAGTCCTCCATTGAGCACCACGACGCGCTCGTGGCCGTAATAGTTGAGCGCCCACCACAGGCGCGTGGCAAACTGCGAGGCGGGATGCGCGTCATAGGCTACCACGAGATGCTCGTCGCCGATGCCCAGGCTTTCCATCGCTTCCGCGAAATGCCGCGGCGGCGCTACCTGGGCCTTGATGGGATCGCTCAAATCCACGATATCGTGTGACCAGTCGATATAGACCGCCCCCGGAATATGCGCCTGCTCGTACTCTTCGCGCGCGCCAATATACTCCGCGTACTGGACGCCTTCGCGCTCGGTTGTGCGCACATATCCGCGCATATCAACGATACGCAGCGCCCCATCATCAAGATGGGCGGCTAACCAGGATGTCTCGACTAAAAAGCGACTGCGATCCACAGCAAACATTCCTCTCTATCATGCAGGCCTCAAGAGAAAAGGCCAGATGCTTCAGGGTTATCGGTGCTGACGAAGTGAGCAGGCGTCCCGAAAAGGTTGAGGGGTCTCACTTCTATTATCGTCATCGATGCATTAGGCGTCTGCGTGGTTATATGTCTTTGCACGGTTAATCCCAGCGGACGCGACAGGATGAGAGCAGCGGTAGTTGCCAGTACTACATTATTAAATGAGCCATAAGGCCGTCTCATCCTGGCTACAGTCATAGCGGAAAAACCGGTCAACAGGCCGGTGACCGCCAGGTTTGTGCCACAGCGTTCATGGATAGCCATTTCGGGCGACGTTGTGCGCAGCAAATTCAGGGCTTCTTGCGCAGCCGGCAGAATAGCCCCGGTTGGCAATTCGCCAAAGACAAAGAAGCCGGCCGCGAACGAGATACCCGCCAGCCGCACATCGGGGTACTTCCTGCTGAGCAACACGATGGTGGCGTGCTCAAGGGCGTGATTTTGCTTGACGGCGGCGCCAAGCATTAACTGCTGTGCCACCTGCACTATAGGGTTTATAGAACTCATGCGAGTGATCCTCTCTAGCGAACAAAAAAGGTAGCTAGTATACGATGTTGAACAAAACAGTTTCATCACCCAGGTTGATTATATCGCCGTCATTTAACGGAACGGCTTGATTCGGTTGTATGCGCAAATTATTGACCAGTGTGCCATTTGCGCTCTGCATATCCGCTATATACCAGCGATTGGCATCAAACCAGAAACGCGCATGACGTCGCGATACCGTGCGTCCTGAGATTATCAGGTCGTTACCATTAGTGCGGCCCACAGTCGTCACATCCTGGTGAAAAAGATAGGCGCGACCGGCAAGCGGCCCGTTCTGGAAGGTGAGCCGCGCCAGGATTGGCCGGCCATTGGGCGCGCCTACGCGATCAGCCGCCGCTTTCCTATCCGATAGCTCATAGCCGCAGGATGTGCAGAACAGGCG
>DATGGW010000478.1:0-9907 GCA_035308345.1 Ktedonobacteraceae bacterium
CAAGGAATGGGGTCTCAACTGGAATCAGGGGCTTGAGTCCGGCGGCGTGCTGGTCAGCGATGATGTCGCAATCGAGATTGAATTGCAAGCCAAAGAGCAGGCGTAAATACTGCTATCACGCGATGCAGCGAAATAACAAGAAGGATGCCACTACACACATTGGCATCCTTCTTCGTCTCTATTTATTGTTGTAAGATGAAATAAACACGCAATTGATAGAAGGAGCATTGTCATGCGAGCAGTAGTTATTACGCGGCCTGGCGGCCCGGAAGTGCTTGAGATACAGGATGTTGAAACCCCGCAGCCGGTGGGCGAACAGGTACGCGTGCGCGTGCGCGCCTCAGGCATCAATCGCGCCGACCTGCTGCAGCGCGCCGGAGGCTATCCCGCCCCGGCTGGTTCGCCTGCGCATATTCCGGGGCTGGAATTTGCGGGTGAAGTTGATGCCGTTGGGCCGCTTGCGAGCAAGTGGAAGCAGGGACAGCGCGTGATGGGCCTGGTGGGAGGCGGCGCGCAGGCCGAATATGTTCTAACTCATGAAGGGTTGCTGGTGGAAATTCCGACCAATCTCGATTTTATACGGGCTGGCGGCGTGCCTGAAGTCTTCATGACTGCCCATGACGCGCTCTTTACCCAGGCCGCTTTACAGATGGGCGAGCGCGTCTTGATCCATGCCGTGGGTAGCGGCGTGGGAACGGCCGCCGTGCAACTGGCGCGCGCGGCTGGCGCCAAATCTTTTGGCACTTCGCGCACACCCGCCAAACTGGAGGCGGCGCAATCGTTGGGCCTGGATGTGGTATTGTCCGATCAAAACTTCGCTGCCGAAATTCAGCGCCTGACCAACGGAGCAGGTGTGCATGTCGTGCTTGACTTCATTGGCGCTCCCTACTTGGAACAGAACTTGCAGTCCCTGGCGCTGTGGGGTAGACTGGTCTTCCTATCGACGATGGGAGGCACGCACGGCAATGTCAACCTGGGTATGCTGATGCAGAAACGTATCTCCATGCGCGGCGTCACGCTGCGCACGCGCTCCCTCGAAGAGAAACTGGCGGTGACGCGCCGTTTCGCGGCGGGCGTTTTGCCGCTGCTGGCAAACGGACAGGTCAAGCCTGTGATCGAGCACATATACCCATTGGAACAAATTGTAGAGGCGCACCGGGCAATGGGTGAGAACAAGAATTTCGGCAAGCTAATCGTGACCGTTGATTGAGACGCCGCGTTCGATTACCAGCAGACCCGTTTCAGGCTCGCGCCCAACAACTAGCGGCGCGTTGTTGCTCACGCTGGCGCGCATGCAAAACGGAGGGTCTTCAGGCAAGCCTCCCTCGATGACGGCGCGCGCGGCGCTGCAGTAATCCAGCACTCTGGGCGGTTTATATGCCTCGTAGAGCGCGCCAGCCGCGCTGGCGCTTTCCCACAGTTGGAGTGTTGTTTGCTGGCGCTGTAGTTCAAGCGCGAGATAGCCGGCGCACACAGCATCGTCAAGCCCGAAGTAGTCATTCTCACCCGAACAGACGATATGGATATCGCAAGCGTATGCATTCGCCAGCGAAAGCGCACGCGCTGTGACCGCACCAGCATTATAAAAACTGCCTGCCAGGCGCAAGGCTTGCTGCGGGCAGGCATAGAAGGCGCGTGTGCCGTTGGTGGTGGTCATTATCAGCTCGCGCCCGCCCAGGTCAAGCCGCGAGAACTGCACGGGTGAGTTGCCGTAGTCGAAACCGGGTATGCGCTGCACGTTGCGTTCGCCGCACAGGAGGCGGCCGGGAATCTTTTGCGCCGCTTCCCGCGCCTGCTCGATGCTGCCTGCCACCAGCACGCGCGCCGCGCCCTGATCGAACATGACCGCCATACTGGTCGTCGCGCGAATGACATCCACGACGATATAAATATCGTTCGCGCTGCTTTCTTCAATTACGATGGCCGAAGGAGTAAAGAAAACATCGAGGTACAAGTTTGTTTCTCCAGTTGTTTCTGCCGCTAGCCGAGCCACAAAATGAGCGCCAGCGCCATCCCGCCAACCAGGATAATGGGCAAAGTGAGAAGCGCGAGACGAAGACTGGTGCCCCGATCTCGTGTTACTATATAGAAAATTACAACGTTTTCTACCAGTCCAACAAGCGTGGCAAAGAACATGGCGAGTGCGGCCACGTTCGCCCCTATTAAGTGGATTTGCCCACCCACCAGTACAGCAGACGCGGCAGCGCTTGCCAGCGCGCCAATCACCACGACCGCCAGGAAGCCAACCGCACCGAAGAATCGTTGTCCCAGCCCGCTCACAACGGTCAGAGCGAGAAACAACAGGCCAAAGTACAGCACTGAACGAAGAGAAAGTGGGGAAGAAAGCGGCGGCTTTTGCGGAGCCTGCTGCGGCTTTTTCTGCGATTGCAAAAAAATGATAATCGCCAGAATAATCGCTGCCAGCATCATGGCGCCCAGTATAATCACGGTGGCAAAGCTTCCTTGAATGCCCCTGGGCGCAGCAAAAATTGCTACCAGCACACCATTGCGCAGGATCATCGCCATGTCTGCGAGCAGAAAGTTCGACGCCGTAGTTCTGACGATTCCCGCATCGTTCTTGAGTTCCTCGCCTAGCAATGCCGACGTAGCCGCGCTGTTGACCAGCCCGCCAAGTATTGCGCTGTAGCGCATGCCCCGCGAGCCGAGTTGTCGCAGCAAGATATAGTTGACGAAGCTCAGCGCCGACACAAGGATGACCGTCAGCCAGACACCGCGCGGGTTGACGAGTTTCCAGGGGTCCACCGGGCTGCCGGGCAGCAATGGATAGACAACGGCAGCCACAAAAGCCAGCAGTAGCGCGCTGCGAATCTCACGCACCGTTAGCTTGCTGGTAAAAGAGACAATTTCGGTCTTCCATGACAGGAGAGCAGTAATCAGGATAGCGCAGGTAAATGCGAGAAAGAATGCTCCTATGCCGATCAGGATGCCCAGCACGTTGGTTGCCGCCAGGGCCAGCGAGGTAGTGACCTCAAGCGGCTGCTCTTTCTGCAACGAAAAGAGGTTCACTACCAGAATGACGAGTGCCACTATGCCCACTTCAATCAGGGCAACGGTCGGAGACGCAAGCCATGCTATCGTGCCGAGCAGCGCTGCGATAGCGAAACTCCTCACGCCAGCTTCTTTATGTGCCCACTCGCGTTCCAGCCCGATCACCAGGCCGACGCTCGCGGACGCTACGATCTTTTCTGCCAGGAGCAGAGGTGTATCCATATTTAATCCTGGGAATATTTACTTCCCCAATTTCTTCTGGCGTTCCATCTCCCTCAACTCCACTCTTCTGATTTTGCCCGAGATGGTCTTGGGCAGCGTCTCCACGAACTCGATCTCGCGTGGATACTTGTAAGGAGCCGTGACACGCTTCACGTGTTCCTGTATCTCGCTTGCCAATTCAGGCGAAGCCTTGTAGCCGGGAGCCAGGATGATGTAAGCTTTGACGATCTCGCCGCGCATCTCGTCGGGACTGGCGATCACCGCCGACTCCGCGACGGCGGGATGCTCTTTGAGCGCGCTTTCCACCTCGAATGGGCCGATGCGATAGCCCGCGCTGATAATCACGTCGTCGGCGCGGCCCACGAACCAGAAGTAGCCGTCCTCGTCCTTGTAGGCGCGGTCGCCTGTGATGTACCAGTCGCCGCGAATACAGTTCTGCGTGGCTTCAGGGTTGCGCCAGTACTCCTTGAATATCCAGGTTGGCCGCTGTGGTTTGATCCTCACCGCGATATCGCCCTCTTTGTTCGGCGGGAGTTCGTTGCCATCATGGTCGATGACGCTCACATCGAAGCCGGGTGACGGTTTGCCCATCGAGCCGGGTTTCACCGCCAGCGGCGGGAAGTTGGCGCACAGCAGCACCGTCTCGGTCTGTCCGTAGCCATCGCGAATGGTCATGCCTGTTGTTTCCTGCCAGACTTTGATCACTTCCGGGTTGAGTGGTTCGCCGGCACCGACGCAGTGGCGCAATGCCAATGGCGGATTGGCTTTCAGGTAGGCCATCGGCTCTTCGAGCACCAGCATACGATAGGCAGTTGGCGGCGCGCACAGCGTAGTGATGGGGTAGTGGTGCAACATCTCCAGCGTTTCCAGGGCATTGAACTTGCCGCGCGCGTCCTGCATGAACATGGCCGCGCCCATCACCCAGGGGCCAAACAGATTGCTCCAGGCGGCTTTGGCCCATCCCATCTCAGACAGATTCCAGTGCAGGTCATCCTCGTGCAGGTCCAGCCAGTACTTGCCTGTGATGGTGTGCCCAATTGGATAACTGGCGTGGGTATGCAGTACCATCTTGGGATAGCCGACCGTCCCGGAGGTGAAGTAAACCAGGCAAGGGTCGTCGCTGCGCGTTTTTGGCCCCTTATACACGGGTGAAGCCTTCTCAACGATCTGGTGATAGTTTGTCCAGCCTGCTTGCTCTGCTCGTGGTGTATCAACCAGGATGGCGTGCAGTACCGTTGGGCATTCGCTGCGCACCTGGTCGAACTTGCCCGCGCCCTCGCTATCGGTGATGAAGCCAGCCGCTTCCGCGACTTCCGCGCGGAACTGGATGTCTTTGGGCGTCAACAGCGTTGTGCAGGGAATAGGGATTGCTCCGAGCTTCATGAGTCCCAGCACACCCTCCCACCATTCGGGCAGGCGCGGCAGCATGACTAGCACGCGGTCGCCTTTCTTGATGCCCATGTCGGCAAAGGCGTTGGCGGCGCGGCTGGAATATTCGGCAAAATGGGCGAACGTCAACTGGCTCACCTCGCCATTTTGGCCGACCCACAACATCGCCAGCTTGTTTGGATCGCTGGCCCACTTGCCCATTACGTCGGTAGCGAAGTTAAAATATTCGGGGACTTCCAGGTGGAAATTACGCCGTTCCGCCTCATAATCGGTCATATGCGGGGTTCTTGATACGCTCATAAGACAAAACTCCTTCGTTTTGAAGAATAGAAAGTGCGGATGCGATTTATCGCACCCCTACAAATCACCCAAAGGATCAAGATCGCATGGAAGAGCCATCGTTGCTTACCCTTAGTATATTCCATAGAGCGCCTCGATGGCTAGGGACGCGATCAATCGCATCCCACATACAATCCTTGACAGTGCATAGCGCCACGCTTACAATATAAACATTGATCATATACTCACTGATTGATTATTCAAATTGTGTGCAGGGACGCAATTTATCGCGTTCCCCAAATGGCATCCTCAGGAGACGCCTATGTATCACAAACAGCATGCTCAGGAACGCCACATCTCCTTCAGCAAGGAGAAACCGCTGTGAGAACCACCCGCAGCGGCGCAAGTCGCTCCCTGGCGTTGCTGGGGCTGCTGCTTTTGTTCTACCTGGTTGTGCCAATAGGGTATTTCTTGTTCACGTTGTCCTGGCGTGACGTGCCAGCGCAACTCTCGGACCCTGTAGCGATCATGGCCCTGATAACCTCGTTGCTTTCGGCATCCCTGGCTATCGCGATTATCGCGCTGCTGGGGGTACCGCTCGGCTATGTGCTGGCGCGCAGAAACTTCCCAGGTCGCGGTGTTCTAACCCTGCTGGTATACCTGCCGCTCGTCTTCCCGCCCGTGGTAAGCGGCATCTTGTTGTTGATCCTCTACGGCCCCTATGGTCCTATCGGCGCGCCCTTTGCTAATGCCGGGTTAGAAATTGACTCTTCATTCGCCGGTATCGTGCTTTCGCAGATCTTTGTAGCTTCGCCATTTGTGATTATCGCCGCCCTCGCCGCGTTTGAAGCTGTTGACCCTGCTCTTGAACAGGTGGCTGCCACGCTGGGTAAAGGCCCCTGGGAGATTTTCTGGCGCGTGAATCTGCCGGTTGCGCGCGCCACTATCATCGCGGGGCTGCTGTTGGGCTGGCTGCGCGCGCTGGGCGAGTTTGGCGCGACGGTAGTGATGGCCTATCATCCTTATACCCTGCCGGTTTACCTGTACGTGCAAC
Source organism: Ktedonobacteraceae bacterium (assembly GCA_035308345.1). Taxonomy (GTDB): domain Bacteria; phylum Chloroflexota; class Ktedonobacteria; order Ktedonobacterales; family Ktedonobacteraceae; genus CF-113. The sequence goes on from DATGGW010000478.1 coordinate 5,954, forward strand.
TCAGTGGTACGGGTGTCGGCGCGGCTTTGCCCCTGGCGCTGTTGGCGTTAGGAGTAAGCTTCATAGGGGTCGGCCTGGCGCTCCTCTTGCAGTTTGCCAGCCGCCGCCGGAAGATACGCCAGGATGAGCGAGTAATCCCCTATGGCTTATGACGCCCGCACAACTGAAAATGATGGCATGCTCTTGGTTCAGCTTCAGCAACAACTGGGCAGCTTTCGCCTGGGCGTCGATTTTCGCGTCCCTCTCGGCCTCATCGTGCTCTTTGGCTTCTCTGGCGCCGGGAAAAGCCTGACGCTGCAAAGCGTGGCCGGGCTGCTGCATCCAAAACATGGATATATCGCTATAGATGGGCAAGTGCTTTTCGATAGCGAGACGAGGGTAGATCTGCCGCCACAGGCGCGCCGCGTGGGCTATGTGCCGCAGCGTTACGCGCTTTTCCCGCACCTCACCGTCGAGCAAAACATTCGCTTCGCGCTGCCTGAGTCCCCGTTCTGGTCGCGTGTAACAGGCAAAAACGCGGCGCATAAAGTGCGTGTTGCTGAACTGCTGACCGCCCTCGAACTACAAGACCAGGCGCGGCGTTATCCGGCCAACCTGTCAGGCGGGCAGCAGCAGCGCGTTGCGCTGGCGCGCGCGCTGGCGGCTGAACCACGCCTGCTCCTGCTCGATGAACCCTTCAACGCTCTTGACGCTTCCGTGCGCGAACGCCTGCGCGACGCCCTGAAAAGCTTCCAGCACCGTTTCGCCATACCTATTGTGCTGGTCACTCACGATCACACAGAAGTGCAGCAACTCGCCGACACCGTCGTAGTTATGCAGCGCGGGCGTGTGGAACAGATTGGCAGCGTGCAGCAAGTATTTTTCGCCCCGCGCACCGCGGACGTGGCGCAACTGGTCGGTCAGCGTAACATCTTCGGCGGCTGTGTCGCTTCTCCTACCTCCTCTACTGGAGATCAACCTGATGCGCCAGCGCAAGCTCTGCGGCTGAACTGGCTCCAAATCACCAATACACAGGCGCAGGTTGTGACGCCGCAGCGCGATAAATCTGCTGGCTGCTGGCTCCCATTGCCATCCCCGGCGCTCGCGCCACAAACCTACCTCAGTGGCTGCATACTTGCCAGTGAAATGCTGCTGCATCGTTTGCCGGGCGGCGACCATCCACCCACCTGGACGTCGCGGGGAGCCACGCAGTGGACCGTGGAACTGCGCGAAGCTCACATACAGGGAGCAGCTATGCGCCTGCTCGTTCGCCCACAATGGGCCGGGCTATCAGCTCGATCAACCGCGCCGGAATGCCTCCTGGAAGTTTACTTGAGCATTGCCCAGTGGCGTGAGATGCATGTTGCGCCGGGCGACCTGTTGCTGCTGGAGATTGGGCCGCGGGCGATTCACCTGTTCGAGGAACCACCAATTGGCGGGAAAAAAGAAGGTTAGTACCACCTCATACTCGCACTATGATACAATGAAAAAGGTCGTTGAGCGCACAGAGTAATGGAGAGTTGCGCCGCGAACCGGTGAAGGAATTTCGTTTTTGAAGATCCTCTATAATGAAGGAGTGACTTAATGCACGTGAAACTGGATGCCCTTGAGGAAAAAGGGTTTGTTGTCCTGCGTAATTATGAAGGCCCGCAGGTTTCCCCTGAAGAGTGGATGCAGCTTGAATATATGGATTGGAAGAGCGGCGGCGACACCAACTTCGCCCCCATTGCCTCTGCGCTGGGCGAGATGGAGTGTGCCGGTTTCTGGGATCATGGCAAGCCCGACAAGGGCGGCATGTGGACCAAGAATGCCGAACTCTGCCCCACGCTGGTAAAGTGGACGAAGAAGGTTGGAGCCGACTACGGGCGCGTGCGCATCATCAAGTTGAATCCTAATACCGAGGCGGAAGCCATTCATAATCTGCACCTCGACGACAACAACCGTCTTAATCCCGAAGGCGAAGGCTGGGTAGTGCGCGCATGGTTGCAACTTACCGATGATCCCAACTCTTATATGATTTTGCGCGAAGATAAGAACGATCCCTCTACAGAGTCCCGTATTTCGATGCCGCGCAATCGCCAGATTGTGATTGACTCGCAGCGCCTGTGGCATGCCACCTGGCATCCAGGCCCAGAGCCTCGCTACGCGTTGATCGTCTCGTTCGAGAGCGGCAATGCCCTTAAACGCTGGATCGAAAGCCAGTCCTGACACGCCCTCGTCCTTTCGCGCCGGAACGGCAATACAAAAAGGGTGGTTACGGATTTACCGTACCACCCTTTTTGTCGGGGGAGGAGGAAGAAAAAGAAGGTAGTCTTATGCTTTCGCGTGCAATTGCCGGTCGAGAATATGATCCAGGATGGCAGGATGCTGTTGCAGTTCCTGCATGAGACCATTGGCTTGTGCCTGCGTCAGGTTGCCATCTTTCACGGCCTGGTTCGCGGCGCTCTGGACGGCGTTCAACACAAGTGTATGCAACTGCGCGGTAGAGACACCCTGGGTTTTGGCGATCTGGTCAAGGCTCTGGCCGTTCTTCAGATCAGCCGTCAACTGAGCGCTGCTCAGGTGCAGGCCCTGGGCTACCTGGCTCTCGATGTTGGGCAGGTATTGCTTCAATGAATTGAGCACAACTCCCCGACCCTGGAAAGGGTCCTTGCCTGTGCATGCCTGGTGAGACTGGAGACGCTGTTCAATAGCGGTGGCCTGGCTCTGTGTCAGTTTGCCATCTTTAACCATCTGTGCCAGTACATCATCTTTAGCCCCCAATTTATCTTGTTGCAAGGTGCTGACGGTAACGCCCAGGCGGTTAGCCAGATCTTGCAGGTATTGCGTACAATAGGGATTGGTACTCGTAGTTGGCGTAGCCGCGTTCGACTGGCCAGTTTTGGCTGATGCGAGCAGCGGGCCGGCGAAGAACGCGCCAAACATAATAGCGCCTACCAGGAAGACTAAGCCTCCCACGATCCAGAAGATTTTTTTCATATGTCTCTCATTTCCTTTTTTCGTAGGGACGCGATTTATCACGCCCTTTATTTTTTATTTATATTTGACACACCTCTCTGTGTGACGCTTTAATCATAGCTCTTAAATGTGAACAAAGTGTATGTAAAACTTCAAGATTTGCTCAAGATTGGCCCGTAGGGACGCGATAAATCGCGTCCCATCGTGTTTTCAACCAGCAGATATGGTACATTACGAACAGAGATTGGTCCTGTTGTAGGGCCTTCCGAAAGTCGCTAGTGAAACATGGCGACCCTTGCGGTCGCCATATCTGGATGGGCTGCTCAAAAAAATCTGGATGGGTTGCCAATGACTCAAAAAATCCTTATTATCGAAGATGAAGACGGTATTATTCATTTGCTGAACCTGTATCTCAGGGATGCAGGTTATGAAGTGGCTGTGGCTAAAGATGGCGCGGATGGCCTGGCGATGCACGCGCGCGAGCATCCTGACCTTGTCATCCTTGATATTATGCTGCCCGCGCTCGATGGTTTTGAGATCTGTCGCCGCATACGCGCCTGGTCAAAGACACCTATTCTTATGCTAACCGCGCGCGGCGACGAAGACGACCGTATTCAGGGCCTCGATCTGGGCGCTGATGACTATATTGTCAAACCTTTCAGTCCGCGCGAACTGGTCAGCCGCGTGCGCGCTATCTTGAGGCGCGTCGGAGAGCAGGGTGAGAGTCAACAAGATGGTGATGGTGAAGCAGGCAATAGTTCCTCCGCCGGCGCATCCGCCAACAATAAATCAACAATGCGCTTCCCCAGCCTTACTGTTGATTTGCTGGCGCGGCGCGTTGAAGTCAATCACGCCGAGGTTATGCTGACTCCCACCGAGTTCGATATCCTGGCCCTGCTTGCCGGGTCGCCCGACAGAGTATACACGCGCGAGGTGCTCATGAATAAAATCTGGGGCTATGATTATTATGGGGACGGGCATATCATTGACGTGCATATCAGCGCCCTGCGCAAGAAA
>DATGGW010000479.1:0-6676 GCA_035308345.1 Ktedonobacteraceae bacterium
GCCCAACGTCGCCTCGCAGCGCCGCTGAGCTCCCCTTGATCGTGAGCGATCCAGGCCAGATGATGCCTCAAGCACCACCTGGCATGTTCGCAGATGTTTCTAAATCTCAGAATTGACAGAAACTGTGCGCTTGTCCAGTCACCACAGTTGCTGTTCTGCTTCCACTTTTCAATTGTCAAGGTACACCTTAGAGCAAGCTAGTCGCTCGTGCGTTATCGCTTTAGAGACAGTGATGGAACGCCAGGAGCCTTATCCCTTCAGCAGGGACAAGAGAAGCCTGGGTTCGTAAAATTCTTGGGAGAAAACCTTTTTAGTGGTTTGCTTACCAGAAGTTGCTCTCTGTCGCTTTCGACAACAACGGTATTATGCCACAGCCTTAATGGCTTGTCAAGAGATTTTGGGGGAATTTTTCCAAAATTGTAAATATCCAAAATTATATCTTTTAACTTGTCAATATCGCCAGGTAATTGGATGGCAGCGAGCAGCCCTGGTAGAGTTTTGCCAGGAGTTGCTCCTGGTTGATAACATTGACCTGCCCACTAGAACACTGCATGTTCAGAACGCGCGCGCCCATGGCGAGATCCTGGCGAATGGGTTTGGGATGACCAGATATATCGAGGAGGCCGATAGGCCAGTAGACTCCATCCAGGTGAAAATCACGATCGCTGAAGAAGAAGAAAGGCACTTTGTAACGCATAGTCGTCTGCGCATCGCTGATGAGCGTCAGGATATGCGAGACTGCTACCTGATAAGAGCTATACTGATCAATCCCGCAGCCCTTGAAGCAGCCAGTGCCTTCGACAACCCAGAGATGTTTCCCCAGATCGCCGTTATTCAAATTGACACCGAACTGCTGCGCCCAGAAAGCAAATAGCGCATAGAGGTTGTTGATATACTGGCTGGGATAGCCGTTATGCCAGCTATCGATCATACCAACGATCTGAGCGCGCCAGGACCAGTTGCCGCCTGGATGGACCTGAGTATTCATGGCAGTTTGCACCTGGTTCAGGTAGTTCAACTGGTAGTACAACGGACTATTATCTCCGCCGACAACCTGGGGATCGAGTGCGCCCATAATGACGGGAGTATTAGGTTGCACTGCGTGGACGGCACGCACGCACATGTCGAAGAAGCGAGCAAAATCTGCCGGGGCAACATAAGTGGTCAGAGCATTCTGCTTCATCTCTTCATTGCCACATTGTACCGCGTCGGCTCCGCCCTGCGCGATATCGGCAAAAAGCTGCGGGTCAAGCAAGCGCGGGCCGGAACTGGCGGGCTGGCACACTATCAGCAGAACATGCAAACCCAGGTTGTGATAGTTATACATAGTCGTGCGCAATTGCTCACCGGTCAAATTGCCAAAGCCGCAAGTTGGATAATTCAGGCGTATCCAGTCAATACCCGCGAAATACTGTCCTGGACTGGAATCGATTCCCAGCACACTGGCCGGATTGACCGGGGGAAGAGGTGTTGGCGTAGGCGAGCTTGCGATAGGGGTTTGAGTAGGTGCAGAGGTAGGGCCAGTTGGTACTACCGTCGCGGAAAGCTGATTTTTAGATGCACTGGTTTGCCTGGAGGGAACGGCTAAATGATAGGCTATAGTGACTACAACCAGGCTGACCACGAGCACGAGAACGCCGAGTAGTATAAATTTTCTGACCAGTGAATTTCGGGGCAGCATAACGTCTCCTCAGATGTTTTAATTGTTTCCTATTCCATTATACTACCGCTCTTAATCGAATTTCGTATAGATTTCGCCAGGGCCAGTTCCTATTTGCCGATACAAAATTCGCTGAAGATTCTTTCCAGCAAATCGTCACTGGCCGTTTCGCCGGTGACTTCACCCAGGGCATGATAGGCGGCACGTAGATCAATCGAGACAAAATCCAGAGGCAATCCTTCCAGTAATGGAATAAGTGAAGCCCGAATGTGTTCTGATGCGCGGCGCAGGCTTTCCTGGTGACGCGCGCTGGTAACGAGCGCACCCTCACTTTGCAAGGTTTTCCCGGCCAGCGCCAATTCTGCGATGCACCCCTCCAATTCCGCAAGACCCGCGCCCGTCAGCATCGATGTATATATCAACGGCGCATCCGGCCACATTTGCCTGAGTTGATCAAACTCCATGAGTTGGCGACAATCCGATTTATTGATAATGACAACGACGGGTCGCCTCCCATTGCCAGTCTCTTGCAACTCCATTTCCGGGCGTTGACCATCCCGCTCATCGTGGCCTCCAAAGCCCATGGTCCATAATTCCTCCGAAACATGGCTATCCTGGACGGTCAATGGTTCCGAGCCATCAAAAACGAGCAGGATCAGGTCAGCGCTTTGGGCGGCGGCGCGACTTCGCTCGACACCGACCTGCTCCACCGGGTCGCTGGTCGGCGTAATACCAGCAGTATCGATAAGATGCAAGGGGATACCGCGTACATTGGCTACTTCCTCAACCGTGTCGCGGGTGGTGCCGGCGATGGGAGTTACAATGGCCCGCTCGGAGCGCAGCAAGGCATTAAGCAGGCTGGATTTGCCTACATTGGGACGCCCGATGATGGCGGTGCGCAATCCCTGACGATAGAGTCGACCTTGCTCGGAACCGGCCAGCAATGCATCGACTTGCTGCTGCGTCTCCAGCAACAACGAGTATAATTCGCCGGGCCGCGGGGTAGGCACGTCCTCTTCGGGAAAGTCGATGCTGGCCTCAATGCGCGCAATTACGCCGAGCAGGGCATGCCTGGCTTGTTGCACCTGCTGCGAGATACGCCCGCGCAGCTGCTGCATGGCGAGTCGCTGCCCGATTTCCGTCTGCGCGCTAATCAGGTCCATCACTGCCTCAGCCTGGGCGAGATCAAGTCGCCCGTTCAGAAAGGCGCGCATGGTGAACTCACCAGGATTTGCCATACGGGCGCCCTGCGCCAGCGCCAGGCGCAATATACGCTGCAAGACGAGCGGGCCTCCATGCCCCTGAATCTCGACCACATCCTCGCGTGTATAGGTGTGCGGCGCGCGCATAAAGGCGACCAGCGTTTCGTCCAGTATTTCCTGTGTGCCGGGCGCAACGACATGTCCATAGGTCAGTAGATGTGACGGCGGCGGTTCACTACTTCCGCCGGGCTGCCGAAAGAGCGGCAAGACCAGGGAAAAGGCGTCAGGGCCGCTGACTCGCACCACGCCAATGCCACCATAACCAGGCGGCGTGGCTATCGCGGCAATTGTGTCGTTTGTGATGTTCTGCATAGGCGCATTATATCGGAGTAGATGCGATGTGGCAAGCGTTTGGCTACACAATGCGTTCAGGATGGGTGTATACGTTCATAGCATGGTCGCGCAGGAAACCAATCAGGGTGATGCCGCCATCATTGGCGAGCTCGACGGCCAGGCTGGAAGGGGCGGAAATGGCCGCGATGCAGGGGATGCGGGCCAGCAGGGCCTTCTGGATGATCTCGAATGAGGTGCGCCCGCTGACCAGTAATATGTGATGGGTGTAGGGGAGTGTGTGATGCAGCAGCCCGTGTCCAATTAGCTTATCGACGGCGTTGTGGCGGCCAACATCCTCGCGCAGCAAGCAGAGTTCTCCGTCAGCTGCAAACAGACCGGCAGCGTGCAAGCCGCCCGTGTGCGAAAACACGTCCTGCTGCGCGCGCAATTGCGCCGTGAGATTGTAGATAGTGGAGGAGGAGATACGCGCATCACCTATGGTCAGAGGGGGAACATTGCACATCAGGTCGGCGATGCTATTTTTTCCGCACAGCCCGCAACTGGCGGAGACGGCAAAATGCCGCTGGAAAGCCGGAGCATCAGAAGCGTTAGCGGCGCTGGCAAGGGACGAGGACAGCGTTACATCGACAACATTTGCCAGAGGCAGACCATCAGCATCAACCGCATCCTCGATAGACAGCACGTCATCCGGGGTCTTGATGATGCCTTCGGTAAAGAGAAAGCCGCAGGCCAGTTCGTGATCGTGGCCGGGCGTGCGCATGATAACCGCCAGGCTGCGCCGGTCGAGGCGAATCTCAAGGGGTTCCTCAACGGTCAGTTGTTCTTCACGCTGCCGAGGCTCATTATCCTGCCAGTGGATGACCGGCAGTTGCATAACACGCTCTGGATCGAGCGGCGAACGCCAGAAGCCTGAGGCTGTCATCTGGAATATCTTCCTCGCTGCTCATAGGCCGGGAGAGATTGTGTGCTGGCGCTGCGTATGGATGCCAGCGGCACACTCTGGCGTTTGAAGTAGTACTTGCAGACTCCAGGTCGCACAGGGTCGGGCGGCTCGACGGCTACCAGCCCCCATCCCTCCTGCTCTAACCAGTCCCATGCCTCGTATTCTTCGTCAAAATCGCGCACAACGTCACCGGCGATAGTAAAAACCATAGTACCCAGTAAGTAGCGATGTTCCCAGCGAACCATCGTGTCCTATCCTTTCAGGGTATGTCACCCTGTATGATTATTGTATCTCACCTTGTATTTATTGGCAAAGGTTTACGCTCCTACGGGGAATCAACGTGAATTAGTGGAAATGTAGGGGTTCTTACTCCAACCAGCTCAGATTATGGCTCTCGTCCTTTGCTCCGATGACATTAAGAAAAATATCCTCCAGCGTCGCATCTTTATTCTCACCGCTCGCCTTTTCTCTCAATTCTGCGAGCGAACCCTCGGCCACGAGAACACCATCATTAATTATGCCAACCTTAGTAGAAAGGCGCTGCACTACTTCCAGGATATGAGAGGAAAAGAACACAGTTGTACCATGCCGTGTAGCATCTTGCAGGATATCACGTATTACACGAGAGCTAACGGGGTCTATGCCCTCAAATGGTTCATCAAGGAAAAGCACCTGTGGACGATGGATTAATGCAGCAGCAAGGGCAATCTTCTTACGCATACCTACAGAGTAGTCAATTACAAGCTTATCAGCATCATCACTAAGTGTTAATACGTGCAGCAATTCCTCTGTGCGATTTTGAATATCTTTTTCCGGTACTCCGTACATATGTCCGGCAAATTTAACAAGCTCTCTTCCATTAAGCCTCTCATAGAGGTTTAAGTATTCCGGCAACACCCCCATTAAAGCGCGCGCCTGCAATGGATCTCGCCAAACATCAACATCACAAATACAGGCCGTTCCAGTGGTCGGGCGCAATTGACCTGTTAGCATTTTTATTGTGGTCGATTTTCCTGCTCCGTTAGGGCCAAGAAAACCGTAGAACTCGCCACGCTTCACCGATAAATTGAGATTATTAACTGCTGTCTTTTGTCCAAACACGCGCAGCAAATCACGAGTTACAATCGCTGGCGACGGCTGCGCATCCTGTGCCTGCAGCGGGAGAGGCTGCTGCATGAGGTTGGCAGGCGGAGATTGAAATGGATTTTCATGTTGCATCGACATATATTTTTGTTCCCTCACTTCCTTCACACGCTTATTGTACCATATATAGCTAATTGCAATAGGAAGCATAGCATTAACGAACCAGGTCTGTCAAGTTAGATGAACGGGGAGGGTGCGCCGGATATAAAAATTGCGCGTTTACATCACGGAATAAAGGTGATGAAATGGCGGTCTGATGAACATTGACAACCGAAATGGGGCATGAAGAGAAATCTCCGTAGGGGCGACCGCATGGTCGCCCTGGAAGCTAGTTCATCCATTCGCCAGGAGCATTGCTGCGCACACGCACACCGGCCTGGCGGTTCTGCATCTCCTGCGCGTCCTTTGCAATGCGCTCGCGCATATGCACTGACGAGGCGCGGTGCCAGTAGGCTACCGGGAGCAAACCGATGCCAACCGCAATAGCCGCACCCATTTCGGCGCGATCAAAGGGCAGGCCAGGCGGTAAATGATATGGTACATGAGTCAGTACGCCCAGGCGCAGCAGCAGCACAAAGACAAATATGCCCAGTTCCATCAAGGAGACGGCAAGATAGGAGAGTATTTCAGAGCTGCGTCTACTGCGAAAGAGGAAGGCGCATACGACATTCAAGAGAAACAGGAAACCGGTGATCCAGAGCGTCACAATCACCAGGGTACTCGTTAAGAAATTTGTCACCTGAACCTCCTGAAAAGAGTTTTTATCTAAACGTCAAGCGCAAATCTGAGAAGGCAACCTCGGTTCCTTTCAGATTTACCAGCATGCCCACCTGCCCGCTTGTTAACGAGCCATCCTGGACCGTCCATACTTGCTTGCCATTTACTATCAACGTGAAATTCTTGCCATTTACCAGGATTTTGAAGGTATTGCTACTATTTGGCCCCTGTCCCTGGTGAAATTCAGTGCCAAATGCATGCTGCGCAAGCTCTTTCCAGGGACTGACAGCCGCGCCCTGGCTGTTATCGTACTTCCAGAATTGATAGTCGCCGCCTTTATTATTCAGCACTTCAAAGCTGTAAAAGGTCACGACCGGCGTGCCGTTTTTGGCCTGCGAATTGAAGCGGATAATCATGCCAAACTGGTTATTGATTGAGGTATCATTGCCGCGTATTTCTTGCATTGTCAGCGAGTATGCGAAAGGTCCATTCAGCGCCACACCCGGCAAAATGGCGGGAGCAACCTTGGCGGCGTCATTATTGGTGATATGATACGCTCCATCTTTGAACTGGTAGAGCGCCGATCCGCCGGTGGATACAGGCCAGTCGCGTATATTTTGCGATAGTGGGTCATAAAGTATAGTATCAGCATTCAGT
>DATGGW010000480.1:0-22440 GCA_035308345.1 Ktedonobacteraceae bacterium
GGGGGATGTGTTGATGATTGGGGTATCGATGGGGATGACGTCGGAAGAGCCGATTACACATCTCGCGTGGTTCGCGGATTTGCTGGTCCAGGCGGCGTTGCCGGCGGCAGAGCATATGCTGGTGATGACGCTGCCGGGTTCTTATCTCGATCAGTTTGCGAAAGAGCATCATGTACCCAGTCGCCCCCTGCAACCCGATGGGGGAACAGGAACGGGTGGCAGGATGAGCGCACCTACGACGCGGGTTTTTCTGCTGCCTGCAGCGTTTGCGCTGCTGCAACAGTCACACCAGCCCGGTAAGCTGCGGACGGTCTTGCGCCGCGCATGGAAAACGTATGATCTGGAGCTTGCCACTCTAAAGCCTGCCGGACATCCTTTTGTGCGTTTGGCTGCCGCTATGAGCGAGGCCAGTCAGGATGGCGCGTGCAGCCTGCTGCTGCGCATGCCTGCGGGCTGGGATGCGCTGACAGCCTGGATAGAGCAACTGATGGAGGAGAGCCTGGGCAAAGGCGGCAAGGGTGTGGTTGTATTTAATGACCAACGGATACATTCTGCTAAGGACGAGGGCAAGCGCAAGGGTCTCCTCCCCACCCTACCTATCTCCCACCCCTACAATGACGACGAAGATGGTAACAGGTTATGGGTATACGTAGTGACCGCATCTACTGAGGGTATCTCGAAAGAAACTGTAGAGTCTGCTTTTGTGCTCTCACAACCCTATCTGGCCGCTACAGATGCGAGCGAGCGGCTGGCGGCGGTGGCAGCCAGCTTTCTGGGATGGCAATTGAGCATGGCTTTGTTTGGCTACTTGCACGGTATCACCTTCGCGGGACAGCCCGCGGTCGAGAACTACAAGGCGCGGGCGCGGACGCTGCGTATACAAGATGACCCGTTATGTGAGCTGGAGGGTTGGGACGCGCAATACATTGAGGGCATATTGACGCTGTATGCGCCGCAAGACACAGGCGCTCAGGGGGATAATATGGCCGTATGCGTTGCCCGGACGCTGCGAGAGGCGCGCGCGGCGAAGCGTTTGAGTTATCTGGATGGAACTATAAATGGAGAGGCATCACAGGCGTTCCTGGCTATGTTTGAGCGACACCTGCGATACATGGGCAACGACCGTTTGGGAGTGCCGGTCAAGCTGCGCCGCGCTCCCGCCGACTATCATTCAACCGAGCAGAGCGAGATGGATGGTCCGCCGTCGCTGGTCAGCCTGCGCCTGCTGGCGCGTCAACACGAGGTATGCATGATTGGGGTGTATAATGATATGTTCCTGCGCGCTCAGGCGGTCAGCACGTGGCAGGCTATGTTGGAGCAGGGGCGCAGCTGCTTCTTGCTGGTAATTGATGGGTATTTTGAGGATGCAATGAAGTCTGTGGCACAGTTTTTTGAAAGTGTTGCAAGCCAATTATAGGGACGGGAGTAGTACGAATGATGGTATCGCCTGGAAAGGACAGGAGTCACCAATTATGTCTGAACCATTACGTTTCGGGCTGGTGGGCGGCGGCGTCATTGGGGCAGCGCATGCCGAGGCTCTTGCCGGGCTGCCGGATGCACTGCTTGTCGCCGTATCTGATATTGAAACTGAACGCGCGCAAAAACTGACAGGGATATATGGCGGCACGCCATATAGTGATCCTGGGACTATGCTAAAAGAGGAACGACTTGACGTGGTGATCGTCTGCACCCCCAGTGGCAATCACGGCGAGAACGCCATCCAGGTGATGCGTTCGGGACGGCATGTGATCGTTGAGAAGCCGATGGAGATTCGTCGCGAGACGTTGGAGGAGATGCTGCGCGTGCAGCGGGAGAGCGGGGTGAAAATGGCGGTTATCAGCCAGCATCGCTTCGATGCCGCCAGCCAGCAGGTGCGCCAGCTTGTGGATGATGGAGCCTTTGGCAGGCTGGTACTTGGCAATGCCATTATCCCCTGGTGGAGATCGCAGGCTTACTATGATAGCGGGGCATGGCGCGGCACATGGGCGCTGGACGGCGGCGGCGTGCTGATGAATCAATCCATCCACTCAATCGACCTCTTGCAATGGCTGATGGGGCCAGTTAAGAGCGTTTTCGCCTATACCGATACGCTGGCGCACCACATGGAGACGGAGGATGTCGCGGTGGCCGCGCTGCGTTTCGCGAACGGGGCGCTCGGCGTCATCGCCGCTACGACGGGCGCGTACCCAGGCGTGACCACGCGAATCGAGATTTTCGGCAACCAGGGATCGGCTATCATCGAAAACGACGAACTGGCTTATTTACACCTGGCGCGCGATGAAAAGGAAACGGCTGGGGACTACGGAGTTCATACGAAAACAAAGCCTGCAAGCCAGGGTCTGGAACCCAACAGCAGCGGCGCCGCAGCCAATCCAGCGGCAATCGCGGTGCGCAGTCATGCTCTGCAGATTGCCGACATGATACGCGCTATACGGGAAAATGGGACGGCGCTGGTGGACGGTTACGCTGGAAGACGCCCAGTTGAAATCATCTTGAGCATCTACGAGTCTGCGCGCACACAGCGGGAGGTAACACTGCTATGATCCGTCTATCAGCTTTTGCTGACGAAATCTCGCCCGACCTGGACGAACAGGTAGCTGTACTGCAGCGCGAGGGCATTCGCTACCTGGACTTGCGCGGTGTATGGAATATCAACGTGCTGGATTTGAGCGATGAGCAAATCGGGAAGATCAAGCGCACGCTGGACGCGCAGGGCATCGGCGTGGCAGCAATAGGCTCGCCTCTCGGCAAGGTGGCGCTGGACAGCCCGTTGGAGATACAAAAACTCGAACGCGCCATTCAAGTGGCAAAGGTATTCGAGACGCTCTATATTCGCATCTTCTCATTCTATCCACCTGAACGCTCTACAGAAGGCGATGTTGAGGCAGACAGGTATCGTGACGAGGTAACAGGTCGCCTGCAAGTGATGATCGAACGAGCGAGCGCCGCCGGTGTAACGCTGCTGCACGAGAACGAGAAAGATATTTATGGTGATAGCATCGCCCACTGCGTTGATCTGATGCAAAGCTGCGAAGACGAACATTTCAGGGTAGCGTTCGACCCGGCGAATTTCATTCAATGCGGACAGGTACCTTATCCTGACGCATACGAGGCGCTGCTTCCCTGGCTGGCCTATGTGCATGTTAAGGATGCCCTGCCCGACGGCAGCGTAGTTGCGGCAGGCGAGGGCGTTAGTCATTGGCCCGAACTGCTGCGGCATTTGCGAGAAGATGGCTACGACGGATTTTTATCGCTTGAGCCGCATCTTGCGGCTGCGGGACAATTCAAGGGATTCAGTGGGCCAGAACAGTTTGCGCGAGCATCCCAGGCGCTGCAAGGGATGCTGAAAGCGATGGGATGGGAGTATTCGTAGGAACGTGATGAATCGCGTTCCTACGCAGTACAAATTAAAACTTACGGGTAGACGCCGCGAATCTCGGTGGCCTCGGCGACACGCGCCACCGCCAGCAGGTAGGCGCCCATACGCATGTTGCAATCCTGCTCCTGGGACTTGTTGTACACGGCCTGATAGGAACGCGACATAATGCTTTCAAGGCGGTTATTGATTTCGTTTTCCGCCCAGAAGAAGCGCTGCAGATCCTGCACCCACTCGAAGTAGCTGACGGTCACGCCGCCAGCATTCGCCAGGATGTCCGGCACAATCGTCACTCCCTTATCATTGAGGATGCGATCCGCCTCCGTCGTGGTGGGGCCGTTGGCTGCTTCGATTATCAGGTGGGCCTTGACGCGGGCAGCGTTCTGGCTGGTCAACTGATTTTCCAGCGCGGCGGGTATAAGTACGTTACAGGGCAGTTCGAGCAGTTCGGCGTTGGTGACATGCTCGGTATCGGACAGACCTTTCAAGGTGCCATGCTCTTTAGAGTGGCGCAGCGCGCGATGCACGTCGATACCGTTGGGGTTATAGACACCTCCATTGATGTCGCTCAACGCGACGATCTTGCACTTGAGTTCGTCATGCAGCAAACGCGCGGTGATGCTGCCCACGTTTCCAAAGCCCTGCACGACCACAGTGCATTCCTGCGGGTGCATACCCAGATCGCGCGTAGACTCGCGCGTTACCACCAGCACGCCGCGCGCTGTGGCCTCCAGGCGACCCTCACTGCCGCCAATGGCCAGCGGCTTACCGGTGACCACAGCCGGGACGGAATAACCACTATGCATGGAGTAGGTATCCATGATCCAACCCATCACCTGCGGGTTGGTGTTCATGTCAGGCGCGGGAATGTCGCTATCGGGGCCGATCAAGATGGAGATTTCGGTGGCATAGCGGCGGGTCATGCGTTCGAGTTCGGCGCGGGACATCTTGTGCGGGTCGCAAAGCACACCGCCTTTCGCGCCTCCAAAAGGAATGCCGACGACAGCGCATTTCCAGGTCATCCACATAGCCAGCGCGCGCACTTCATCGAGCGAAACTTCAGGGCTGAAGCGGATGCCGCCTTTGGCAGGGCCGCGATTGATATTGTGCTGCACGCGGTAGCCGGTGAACATTTCGACATCGCCGTTATCCATGCGCACCGGGAAGTTGACAGTGAGTTCGCGTTTAGGTTTGCGTAAAATAGCTCGCATGGCCTGCGAGAGGCCAAGCCGGTCGGCCGCCTCATCAAATTGAGCGACCGCAACGTCGTAAGGGTTCACAATTTCAATCGCCATAGATACTTACCTCCTGAAAGAAAGTTGGCCGATCACAGGCCATCCTGCTACACTGCATACAGAAGCGTCATTGCTTCAAAACATATCGCCTGCATAGACAAAACGCCGCGAAGTTGCAGGCATCACTAGAACGATAGATATAGACGAAAACGGGCAGAAGACGTAGTATCGTAGTGGCGACCCTTGCGGTCGCCATGTTGGTTTGCTTGTCCATCCCTTTGGCTCGACTTTAGAGAAGCCCTGGTCGCCCCTACCCTATACACGCTTCGTATGGCACTTCGTGATATAGTAGGGGCGACCTTTGCGGTCGCCCTGAAAACTTCACTCTGGTGCATTACTCAAAGTATATCATTTATCGTGGGCGACTTTCAAGGCGAGTCAGTGCTGCGATAAGTAGACACCTGACCAGTCGCCAAAGTATAGCCCGGTATTGTTCAGACTGACCCCATGCACCCAGGAGGGAATAACGGCTGCCATGGCCTCGTGATCGACCGGCAGCCAGCCAACATCAGTGATGGCGAGCTGCTCGGCCTGGTTGTAAAGTTGGATGCGCGCCTGGCCGGTGGTCTGCTCGGCCTCTTGAACAATCTGATCGAACTGAGGATTCTTCCAGTCGCCGCTATTGTTACTGGCTGTTGAAAGTAGATTCAGCGCGAGCCAGTCATACGGATCAGGATAGTCAGCCGTCCACTGCGTGAAACCGAACTGTATCACAGGTGGTTGAGTTTCCGTTTCCTGATTGTAGGCGTTCAGTTCCACGGAGTTCAGCCGGACCTGGATGCCCAGCGCGCTCTGCCACATATTTTGCAGCACCTGCGCTTCGAGTGGAGAGACCTGTGAGTTGGGATACGAAAAGGTTATAGGGGGCACTTTAGTGACATCAGGATAGACTGACTGCAGGAGTGACAACGCTTTGGCTTTATCGAACTGCAATCCCGGATAATCTGGCTGGTAGCCAGGCATGCCTGGCGGAATGATAGTTGGGGCAGGTATTGCTCCACCTTTGAAAATAGAGTTAACCAGCGTGGTTTTATCAATCGCGTAGGCGAAGGCCTGGCGGACCGCTATATTGTTGAACGGCGGTTTGGTATTATCGAAGAAAAGCAGGTCGGTCTGCAACAATGACTGGCTGGTGTAGCCAACAATGTTTTTGGCAATAATCAGGTCCTGGGGAGTGATATTCCAATCAAAGGCATACTGTCCGGCCTGGTAGGCTCTGAATGCGGTGGAGGGATCATTGACGAAAAGCATATCGACTTCCTTCAGCCTTGTCT
The DNA here is from genome assembly GCA_035308345.1 of Ktedonobacteraceae bacterium. Taxonomy (GTDB): domain Bacteria; phylum Chloroflexota; class Ktedonobacteria; order Ktedonobacterales; family Ktedonobacteraceae; genus CF-113. Next base: position 5,946 of record DATGGW010000480.1, read on the forward strand.
TCGCGCCATACCAGTGTGGGTTGGGAACGAACACCATTTTCACATTATGATCCCACGCTTTGACCATGAATGGGCCAGTTCCCACACCATTGCCAGCCACTTGATTCGGCCAGTTTGCTTCTCCATACTGGTCGATCACCTTCTGATTGAGGGGAAACGCAATCGAATTCGCCATGATGTCCAGAAAATAGTCGGTGGGCTGCGTCAGCGTAATTTGCAGGGTGGTGTCATTGAGAGCCTGCACGCCTTTCAGCGTCTTTGACTTACCATTGGCGACATCATTGGCTCCCACAATATTCCCCAGGAAGAAGGTCGCGATGGGTGATTTGACAGCGGGCAGCAGCGCGCGGGTAAGTGTGTAAATGTAGGTCTGTGCGGTGACCGGCGTGCCATCCGAGAAAGTGATGTTAGGTTTCAAGGTGAAGGTATAGGTCTTGCGGTCAGACGAAATAGACCAGTTAGCCTGGTCCGGCACCACGTTCAGATTCTTGTCAAATTTCACCAGGCCGCTGTAGACCATGCCTACCGCAATGGCAGAGTTGGCATCTGGCCCCTGAGCAGGGTCCATTACGGCAATATCTACCGTGCCGACATTGGGGAAGGTGAGTACCTGGCTGGTTGCCAGAGTGGGAGTTGGGCCATGCGTGGACACTGTGGCAGCGCTACCACCACAAGCTGTCAGGATGAGCACGAGTACGCTCAAAATAACCAGAATCGCGGAGGAACGTTTTGCGCGTCTAAAACGATGAAATAACGATTGTCGACTCACGAATCGCCTCGCTTTCCGTTTGAAGCTAACTGGAGTAACTGCAAAGGAGGTAAGTCCTTGTGGGTCATCCTATCAACTCTGACAAGATGCAAGGGTATTCTTGCAGAGTATTGTATCTCTTTGCCGACGGTAGAGGCAAGCAGGAGATATACTTACTAAAAGTACGCTCGATTGTTGGCATTATTCACATTGGCCTGTTGGTAATGCGCGTAATTGACTCTCGACAACCGCCCCGCGACAGACTATAATGAGATGAGACAATCGTACTGTTCAACGGCGAGCAGGAGGAAAAATGGACTCGAAACAACTTTTCATGAACGGCGAGTTTGTACCCGTCGATCGCGGTGTTATCTCTATACGCACGCACGGTTTTTCCTATGGAACCGGCTGCTTTGAAGGCATTCGTGGCTACTGGAATGAGGAAGACCAGCAAATCTACCTGTTCCGGCTCCATGAACATTACAAACGCTTCCTACAATCCTGTAAAATCTTACAAATCTCGCTCCCTTACACAGAAGATCAGCTGGTAGAAATCACCGTCGAGCTGGTCAGGCGCAATGAACAGAAACAGAATATATACCTGCGGCCCGTTGCATACAAAGCCGATCAGAACATCGGCGTGCGCTTGCACGGGCTTGAGGATCGCTTCCTCCTCACGTCAGAACCCCTGGGCAACTATATTGATACCGGCGGTCTGCACTGTGGTGTTTCCTCGTGGCGGCGTATCGATGATAACGCTATTCCCGCGCGCGCCAAGATTACGGGCTCTTACGTCAATTCGGCTTTTGCCAAGAGCGAGGCCCTACAGAACGGCTTCGACGAGGCCATCATGCTGACGCACGATGGACATGTCTCAGAGGGCAGCGCGGAAAACATCTTCCTGGTCATCAATGGTGAACTCGTCACCCCTGCGGCAACCGAGAATATCTTGCTCGGCGTCACCCGCGACACGATGATGCAACTTGCCGTGCGCGAGCTTGGGCGCATTACACGCGAACGCCAGATCGATCGCACCGAACTCTACATAGCAGACGAGATCTTCCTGTGCGGTACGGGCGCGCAGATTGCGCCCGTCGTGAAGGTCGATCACCGCACTGTAGGAGATGGCAACATTGGTCCAATCAGCAGCGCTCTGCAAAAGCTCTACTTCGACGTGGTGCGAGGGCGCAAGCCTGAGTATCGCGTCCAGTGGTGTACGCCCGTGTACGCTTCGGTGCCACAATTGTGAAGATAATGAATAGGGCGCGATAGATCGCGCCCCTACGAATTATTGGGATTGCGAAACGATTAGCGTTTCGTGTACTGTGGGGCCTTGCGAGCGCGCTTGAGGCCGGGTTTCTTGCGTTCCTTCATGCGCGGGTCGCGTGTGAGGAAACCAGCTTTGCGAAGCGTCTGTTTCCATTCGGGGTTGACGCGCAGGAGTGCGCGCGCGACGCCATGGCGAATCGCGCCCGCCTGGCCGCTGGTGCCGCCGCCGACAACACGCACGATCATAGTGTAGGCATCTCCCAGTTCGAGCAGGCGCAGCGGGGCAACCAGTGTAGCGGCAACGGACTCGCGCTGACCGAAGTACTGGCGCGCGCTTTTGCCATTGACGACAATGCTGCCATCGCCGTTGGGGAAGAGACGCACGCGGGCAACAGCCGTCTTGCGGCGTCCCATGCCATAGTAGTACTCGCCTTTAATGGTATCGACCACTGTAGATTCTCCTCTTCTTTACTCTTCCGCTGCGCTCGCCGCGCCCCGCGCAGCTTGCTGCTGCTTCAACAACGTCTCAGGGCCAGTCCAGGGGATGGGCTTCTGAGCCTGGTGCGGATGTTCCGGGCCGGCATAAATCTTGAGGCGCGACATGATATCCGCGCCGAGGCGATTATGCATCACCATGCCGCGCACAGCGTGCTGCAAGGCGCGCTCAGGGAATTTGCCCTCCAGGGTCTGGCGCAGAGTCGTTTTCTTCAAGCCGCCGGGATACTGGCTATGGCGATAATACACTTTCTGATCCAGGCGTCTGCCAGTTACTGCGATTTTGTCGGCGTTGATAACTACGACAAAATCTCCGCAGAGCATATGCGGCGTAAACGTCGGTTTGTGCTTGCCGCGCAAAATTTGCGCGATCTGCGATGCCAGGCGGCCCAGAACCTGACCCTCTGCATCGATGACATACCACTGCGGGTTCAGTTCACCGGCCTTCGCGCTATATGTCTTCATCATTGTCCGTTTTCTCCATTTGTAATAATCCGTCAGGATACGTAACCCCTACCAGGCATAGCCCGTGTGATGGAGCCGCTGAACCTGGGTGCGTCTTCTCGGCGCGTTGCACAATAGAGGCAAATTCAGCGAGACTCAGGCGTTTCTGCCCTACGAGCAACAGCGTTCCAACCATTCTGCGAACCATCCCCGTGAGAAAGGCGTCCGCTGTAAAATCACAATAGATAAGTGCATTTTGACGCTGACAAGCAGCCTCGAACATGCTGCGCACGCGCGAATGCGGCCCCGGTTTCAAAGGGTTAGTATCATCAGGGCTGCGCCCAAATGCTCCAAAGTCTTTGCGTCCCGGTAAGAGACGACACGCCTCGTCCATCAAATCCACTGCCAGCGCGTATGGGTGATGGTAGCTATAGCGCGCGAGCAGCGGTTTCTTCGCCGTCTCATTCCAGATCGTATAGCGATAGGAACGGCTCGACGCGCTGTAGCGGGCATGAAAGCTATCAGGAACCTGGCATATCCAGCGCGCCGCCACGCTCTCCGGCAAGACGGCATTCAGAGCGCGTATCCACTGCCGCGGCGTCAGGCTGGCCTCGCTGCTGAAGTGGATTACCTGCCCACTGGCATGCACACCGGCATCGGTGCGGCCCGCGCCATGCACAACGGCCATCTTGCCAGAGATACGGGCAATAGCCGTTTCCAGGGTTCCCTGTATAGTTGGCCCGTGCGCTTCTGGCTGCCGCTGGAAGCCATGATAGCCGGTACCGTCGTACTCAATGCCACACGCGAATTTCATCATTCTATGGACGAGGGCGACCGCAATCACGCCCCTTTCCCTACACCAGGGAGATCTGCGCCATCTCAGAAGCGTCTCCCAGGCGCCGACCAAGCTTGGTGATGCGTGTAAAGCCACCAGGACGCCCGGCATAGCGTGGAGCGAGTTCGTCAAAAATCTTTTTGACGACCAGCTCATCCGGCAGCGACTTCAAAATCTGGCGGCGGGCATGCAGCTCGATCACCATCGCGCGGTATGCAGCCTCCAGAGCCGTTGCTGCCTCATCTTCGTTCGAGATGATGCGCAGCAGTTCTTCACGGCGATCCTTGAGCTTCTTCTGCGCAAATCTACGTCCCTTATCCGTCAGAGGCGGCAGGGGTATTTCTGCGCGCTCCTCGTTGGAAAAGACCTCTTTATCGAGCGAGAAACGGCCCTTGCGCGCAAATGCCAGTATAGCCGCCGCCTTCTCTTCATCAGAGATGACAGAAGCCAGGTACTCGCGAGCGGCTGTTTGCCCTTTGACGGCAATCGAGATCAATTTTTCAGCTTCACCGCGAATGGCGCGGGCGCGCGCCTCGGTAGTTTTAATACGGTCATAGCGGAAGAGACCTGCCATCATGTTGCGACGCGCAGAGCGTCGGCGTGGCTCAGGCATACTCATCCGATTACCGGCAACTCGGTGCCTCAACTTATTCCTCCATTTCGTGGTCGCCGTCCAGGTCGGCCCCAAAGCTGCTGGTACGCGGATTCGGCAGGAAGTTGCGCAACAGCAGTTTTTCACGTAGTTCCTGTAGACTCTTCTCTCCGAAGTTGCGCACCCCTAGCAGGTCGTCTTCATTCATCGAAAGCACCTGGCCAACCTTGGTGATGTTGCTACGCTTGAGACAATTGTAGGCGCGTACCGACAGATCGAGTTCCTCGATGGGGGTCTCGTAAATCTTAGACGGTATGGGCATACTGCTCAACGGGGCCTTCTCCGGCTCGATCAGAATCGCGCGATAGTTGGCTAACTGGGAGAAGTGGCGTACCAGGATATCGGCGCTCTGTCGCAAAGCCTCGTCAGGCGTGACAGTACCATCAGTCCACATTTCAAGAACAATTTTATCGTAGTTAGTTATCTGCCCGACGCGGGTGTGTTCAACAGTATAATTGACCTTTTGCACGGGTGTATAAATGGCATCGACGGGGATCACCCCGATGGGCTGGTCTTCTTTAGAGTCGGCAGGCACATAGCCTTTGCCGGTCTCGACGACCAGTTCCATCTCAAGGCGAGCCTCGTCATTATCCAGAGTGGCGATATAGAGGTCGGGATTGACGATCTCCACAGTGCTGGGAGCCATAATATCCGCAGCAGTCACGACCCGCTCACCACTGACCTCCAGGCGCATTGATACCGGATGATCCGAAAAGGAGCGCAGGCGCAACTTTTTGACATTCAAGACGATCTCGGTCACATCCTCTGTGACGTTGGAAACGTCCTGAAATTCATGCTGTACGCCATCAATGCGAATAGAGGTCACCGCCGCACCAGGCAGCGAGGAGAGCAAGACGCGCCGCAGCGCATTGCCCAGAGTCATGCCATACCCCGCCTCTAAAGGCTCAATATCATAGCTCGCATAGTTTCCTTGTGTTTTAGTATTTTTAATGCGAGGCAGAGTAATATCTAGCAAGGTCCAACCTGCCTTTCTTTCCTTTTCGGGCGCGATAAATCGGGCCCCTACAGAGTTTATCTGTACCCATCCGCCAGTTATCGCTGATAATATTCAACAACCATCTGTTCGTCAAAGGGTAGTTCGAGCTCTGTGCGTGAAGGCAACGACATGACACGACCACTCATAGCATTTGTATCCAGTTGCAGCCAGGCGGGAACGCCTTTCTGAGCCAACATCAATGCGCGAGTTTTGAAGTACTCGAGTCCTTTGCTCCGCTCACGTACAGAAATCACATCATTTGGTTTTACAATAAATGAGGCAATGTCCGTTTTACGTCCATTTACGGCAAAATGTCCGTGATTGACCAACTGGCGGGCCTGCGCGCGCGAATCGCCAAAGCCGAGACGGTAGACCAGGTTATCCAGGCGCATCTCAAGGATCTGCAAGAGGTTCTCACTGGTTCGTCCGGGCCGCCGCGCGGCGGTATCGAAATGCTTGCGGAACTGGCGCTCCAGCAAGCCGTAGGTGCGGCGCACCTTCTGCTTTTCGCGCAACTGCAGGGCATAGCCCGATGGTTTACGCGAACGGCCCGTCCCGTGTTGTCCGGGACGAGTATTGCGGCGTTCAAGGGTGCATTTCATCATGCACTTGTCGCCTTTGAGAAACAGTTTTACCCCCTCGCGCCTGCACAATTTGCAGACGGGGCCGGTATAACGCGCCATTTAGTGACTCCTCCTCACACGCACATCACGGTTTAAACGCGACGCCGCTTAGGCGGTCGGCAGCCATTGTGCGGAATAGGTGTTACATCTGTAATCGAAGTGATATTGAGTCCGGCCGCCTGCAATGAGCGAATGGCCGCCTCACGACCGGAGCCTGGGCCTTTCACATACACTTCGATCTGTTTCAGACCATGCTCCATTGCCTTGCGTGCCGCCGTTTCAGCGGTGACCTGCGCGGCATACGGCGTACTCTTACGCGAACCTTTGAAGCCCTGCCCACCGGCGCTGCCCCAGGCGATGACGTTGCCATTGGGGTCGGTCAAGGTGACTATGGTGTTATTAAAGGTTGCCTGAATGTGCGCCTGCCCACGCGGAATCGACTTGCGTTCACGCCGCCTGGGCTTGCCCGTTGGTTTCTTTTTGTCTCTGGTGCCTTCTGCCATACTTATGCAATTCCTCTCCGGCGTTACTTCTTAGCGGTTGCTCTTTTCTTGCCGGCCACTGTTCTTTTCGGGCCGCGACGTGTGCGCGCATTGGTGCGTGTGCGCTGCCCCCGCACTGGAAGATTGCGGCGATGGCGCATGCCACGATAACAGCCGATTTCGATAAGCCGCTTGATGTTCATGTCCACTTCGCGGCGCAGGTCGCCTTCCACCTTATACTCGCGATCAATCAGTTCGCGCAGGCGGTTGACCTCTTCTTCCGTCAAATTCTTCACGCGCGTATCCGGGTTTACGCGTGCTCGCTCCAGGATCTTCTTGCTTGTCGTCAGGCCGATCCCGAAGATGTATGTCAGCGAAATCTCCACACGCTTATCACGTGGAATGTCAACGCCGGCAATTCTAGCCATCTTTCCCTCCAGCACAGGTGGGCGCGATAAATCGGGCCCCTATCCCTGCTTCTGTTTATGCTTTGGGTCTTTACTACAGATAATCATGACCACGCGATTGCGCCGAATCACCTTGCAGTGCTCGCAGCGTGGTTTCACCGATGCGCGTACTTTCACGAATTGCCCTCCTCATGGTTGCGCAAAAATTCAAATGCTCGCGAGAGATAATAAAGTACGAAGAACGAGTGGTTACGCCGTTTCTACTTCCCTGTCCGCGATCCGTCACACGATGCTCATTAGAAGGATTGGAAGAGTGAAAGAGAGGAGACCACCAACCTCACGATTTCACACGCCATGTGATACGACCTCGGGTAAGGTCGTAGGGTGACAACACAACTTTCACCTTGTCCCCTGGCACGATGCGCACAAAATTCATACGAATACGCCCTGAGAGGACAGCCAGCACCTGGTGATGTTCATCTAATTCGACCTTAAACATGGCATTGGGGAGGGCTTCGAGAACTTTGCCCTCGACTTCAATTTCATCCTTCTTTGGCATAGCATCCTTTCTCTAACGAGAACTGTTTCAGTGATGATTGCGAGATAAAACGGTGCAGCAGTTGGTCACTGCTGCAGCCAACTGTGAATTATAACACACCTATTCAACTTTGTCGAGAGGGAATTTTCTCCCTCCCCCACCCCCATAAATTGGGGATATGTGGGGACACCCCACACCCCGCAAAGGGGCTGCGCCCCTTTGAACTCCGCGTTAGAGCGTCAGGATATCTGCATCTCCGCCGGTAATCGCTACGGTGTGCTCAAAATGTGCTGCATAGCTGCCATCGAGCGTGACGACGGTCCAATGATCGTCGAGCACTCGCGTTTCTTTGGCCCCCATGTTGACCATAGGTTCGATGGCAATGACCATGCCTGGCCGCAGCAATGGATTATCATATCCTGACAAGACATAATTGAGAATGCCCGCCGGGTCTTCATGCATGGCGCGACCCACGCCATGACCACCATAATTGCGCACCACTGAGAACCCCGCACCTTCCACATAGTTTTGCACCGCCCGGCTGATATCCTGCAGGCGGTTAGCCGCCCGCGCAGCCGCGATACCGCGGTCGAGCGCATTTTGCGTTACGTGGATCAGGCGCTGCGCCTCCACCGATACCCTACCCACAGGAACAGTGATGGCCGCGTCCGCGTGCCAGCCATCGTAGACAGCAGCCAGGTCGAGGGTGATGATATCCCCTTCCTGCAGGACGCGACTGCCGGGAATACTATGCACGACTTCATCGTTTACAGACGTACAGAACGATGCCGGGTAACGATGACCGTCATACATATAGCCCAAAGAGCTAGAATGCGCGCCGCGTTGCCTCAGGGCCGCCGCCGCGAGAGCATCCAGGCCGGCGGTGGTGATGCCTGGTCGCACTGCTGTGCGCAGTTCAGCCAGTATCTCGGCCACGATTCGCCCGGTCTGGCGAATGCTCTCTATCTCACTCTTCGACTTCAATATGATCGCCATAGTATCTCCGCCCTGAATTCATCCATTACGGATGGCTTCCAGCAGCGAGGTCCGAACCTGCTCGATAGGCTGATTGCCGTTTATCTTCACCAGCTTTCCCTGATTGCGGTAGTAGTCAAGCAAATGAATGGTCTCGCTGAAAAAGATATCCAGTCGCCGCTGCACTGCTTCGCCCGTGTCGTCAGGGCGCTGGTACAGAGGACTCCCATCGATATCGCACACTCCCGACACCTTTGGCGGGGACGAATTGACGTTGTAAACGTGCTGATTTGCCTTACAGATATAGCGGCCTGAGAGCCTTTCCAGCAGTTCCGCGCGCGGAACTTCCAGGTAGAACGCCAGGTCAATCTGTTTTCCGACCCCCCGTAAGCCCGCATCGAGAACCTGTGCTTGCGCGATGGTGCGTGGAAAGCCATCGAGTATCACACCAGGGGCGCAATCCGGCATTTCTAGACGACGGAGCACCATGGCAACCGTGACATCGTCGGGGACCAGTTCCCCACGATCCGTATAGGCTTTGGCTCTAAGTCCTAACTCGGTCTTCTCATCTGCCTCTTTGCGAAACAGGTTGCCACTGGCAACATGGGGCAGGCCGAGCGCAACCGAGAGCAATTCGGCCTGGGTACCCTTACCTGACCCCTGCGCGCCAATCAGGGTTAAGTTCACGTTTTACCTCCGGCAGTGCAAAGACTCAACGCTGAGTCTCTAACTGACTTAACTGAGGAAGCCCGAATAGTTACGCATGACCATCTGAGCTTCGACTTGCCTGACAGTATCCAGCACCACCCCCACGACGATCAGGAGAGCAGCGCTGCTCAGCAACTGATTGCCTCCTACCCTGGCAATAAAGGGCAGAATTGCGACCACGCCCAGGAATAAAGCGCCGCCCAGCGTTATGCGCTTGAGGATATCGTCCAGGTATTTGCGAGTGGTCTCACCGGGACGGTATCCAGGAATATGCGCGCCCTGCTTCTGTAAGTTTTCTGGTATATTCTGTTGTTGCCACACCACATAGGCGTAAAAGTACGTAAATGCCACCACCAGGAAAAAGAAGATGATCCAGTACCACCACAACGTCGGATTAATCAGGTAGTTAGAGATCCACAGTGACGCCGACGCCAACCAGCTTGTATTGCTGTTCCCCAGGTATTGCGTGAGCACTGATGGGAAGATCAGCATCGACTGGGCGAAGATGAGTGGGATCATGCCCGCGCTGTTGACCTGCATGGGAATATAGGTGCGCTGCGCGGTCCCCACAAGCATGCCTCGTCCAACCATACGCTTGGTTGGATATTCAATAGGCACGCGCCGCTGCCCCTGATAAACATAGACGATGCCCAGGATGGTAATCAGACCGATTATCAGGAAGATAGCGACACTGACGATGCCACTGGTTGTCGTGGAAGTATAGCCCTGCTGAATGAAACCCGGAATGCGGCTCACGATACCACCGAAGATGATGAGCGAGATACCGTTTCCGATGCCCTTTTCGGTAATCAACTCACCGAGCCAGACCAGGATCATGGTGCCAGCCGTCAGCGAGAGCAGGATAGCCAGGGACTCCAACCAGGTGCTGCCATTAAACAGGTTGAAATTCGTCAAGACGTTGTACTTCACAAAAAGAGCCGCGCTGCCGATAGCCTGCAAGAATGCCAGCGGCACAGTTACAATACGTGTGATCTGGCTAAAACGCATACGACCAGCTTCGCCCTCACGCATCATATTGTCCAATGCAGGAATGATGGGCTGCAACAATTGCATGACGATGGTTGCTGTGATATAAGGATAGACGCCCAGAGCCACCACTGAGAACTGTTGCAAGGAGCCGCCTGAGAAAACATCCAGCAGGCCGAGCAACTGGCTCAGGCTTTGATTATTAGTGGATGAAAACAGTTGCAGCAGGCTTTGCTGTTCGGCATGTGTCAAAGGCACAGTGATATGGGCGAGGATGCGGAAAACCAGTAACATCGCCAGGGTGAAGAGAATCTTCTTGCGTAGATCGGGAACAGTCCAGATACTGCGCAGTTTTTCCCACATGGGAATCTCCTTTCATACCAGAGCGGAGGCAGGGAAGAACGAGGACAAGCACAAGGCCCCCCGCTCCACACCGCTCGCCCCCTTTGTCCCTACAGAATAGAACGCATGAGTGGATGCGATAAATCGCGTCTCTATGCCGGGCGCGATAAATCTGGCCCCTACACGTTCTGTCTCTGCGGCGGGGGAACTTTTTTCCCGTTTTCGTCCCTACGTCTCTTTGTTTTCTCGTACACTTTGGTTGGAATGATCTCGACAGCGCCACCTGCGGCCTCGATTTTGGCGCGCGCGCTTTCCGAGAACTTATGCGCGCGCACGGTCAGGGCATGGTCGAGTTCGCCATCGCCAAGAATCTTCACTAACCCTTTGCTATCAGCCAGGGTCATCAAACCGCTCGCGGCCAATTCCGCGGGTGTAACCTGCGCGCCCGCTTCAAAGCGCGCCAGGCTGGCCACATTCACAATCGTATAGTTTTTGCGGAAAGCATAGTTGCTGTTGCCGAGACCGCGCAGGAAGGGCAGGCGCTTGGACAGGCGCGTTTGACCGCCATCAAAGGCGCGGTGAATCTTTCCGCCGGTGCGAGCTTTCTGGCCTTTGGTGCCACGTCCAGCGGTTTTACCCCGACCGGAACCGTGTCCGCGACCAACTCGCTTCTCAGTTTTGTGCGAACCAGGGGCTGGTCGCAAATCAGACAGTTTCATGTATTACTTCCTCTACCTGTACCAGGTGAATCACTTTTTTAATCATGCCACGCACAGCGGGATGATCTTCGTGTTCAACCGTCTGTTGTAGCTTGCGGAATCCCAGGGAGCGAATGGTAGCCTTCTGATCTTTGGGATATCCAATCGCGCTTTTCACGTATTTTACACGCAATTTAGCCATTAACTTCTCCTTCCAGGGCCACCGCGACGGTCGCCACCGCCACCGCCGCGCCGATCACCGCCGCTGCCACCACCGCGACGGTCGCCGCGATCGCCACCTTCGCGTCCACCCCTGCCGCGTCCAGAGCCGGGTCGATTATCGCGCGCTTCCTCTTCGCGACTGGCGCGCGCCTGGGCTGCTTGCTCGGCGGCGTTGGCGGCTGCGATAGTCAGGCGATCAGCTTGCTTCTTGCCAACGATCTCAGTAACCAGCTTACCGCGCAGCGCAGCCTCGGCTTCGGCGGAACGCAGTTCGCGCAGACCCTCCACGCAGGCCTGGAGGGTATTGGCCGGGTTGGTGCTTCCCAGTGACTTGGTGAGGATATCGCGGATACCTGCGGCCTGAACTACAGCGCGCACAGCCCCGCCAGCAATCACCCCGGTGCCCGGGGCAGCCGGTTTGAGCAGCACTTCTGAGGCGCCGAAGCGGTGTTTGACCATGAATGGAATGGTGGCGCCAACCAGTGGAACCTCGATCAGGTGCTTTTTAGCATCCTCGGCGCCCTTGCGGATAGCTTCGGTATACTCGGCGGCCTTGCCCAGGCCAAAACCGACATGGCCGAAGTGATCTCCCACAACTACGAGCGCGCGAATGCTAAAACGGCGACCGCCTTTGACGACTTTGGAAACGCGGCGCACCTGCACGACGGTCTCTTCAAGATTCAGTTTTGACGCATCTATTCTTGGCATCTAATCACCTTGTTCTCCTCGGACCCGATAAATCGGGTCCCTACAAAACTAAAATTCCAGGCCTGCTTCACGAGCGCCTTCTGCAAGCGCAGCCACGCGCCCATGATAGGCGTAGCCACCACGATCAAAGACGACCCGACTGACACCCTTTTCTTTCGCGCGCCGGGCAACCAGCTTGCCAACTTCACGCGCCAACGCCACTTTCCGGTTGTCCGCGATGAAGGCGAGGGCCTCTACCGGCGTCTTCTTCTCGCCCTTCTGCGCGCTGGGAAGCACGGTTTTGCTCTGAGTACCGGGTTTGCCGCCCTTGCCCTGCGAGCCTTTTTGTGACTGCGCGCTTTTGGCGGGCGCCTTCTCCACTTTTGCGCCCTTACCCTTGACGGGCGCGGCCTCGGCTGCCATTTCTATCGCCTGAGCTTCTTCTGCGGGCGAGGCAAGCCCTGCCCCAACAGATTGCGCAGCAGGAGCCTCTTTCTTTGCAGGCTTAAAGTTGCGCAGCGTCTCATCCAGCGATGAGGCGGAGGCCAGCGTCCGGCCCGTCGTATCGTCGATGACCTGGGCGTAGATATGCGCGCCGCCGCGGAAGACGCTTAAGCGCGGGCGATTCGTAGTGCCCTCCATGCGGCTTCTCATGCGGCGATGCCGCTTGAGCCGCGCTTTATTTGCGTTAAATCTTTTAATCATTTCTTCTTACCACCGACTTTTCCAGCTTTGCCGGCCTTGCGGCGGATCGCCTCACCCGTGTAACGAATACCTTTGCCCTTGTAGGGTTCAGGCTTGCGAATACGGCGGATTTGCGCGGCAATCTCACCGACCAGTTGCTTATCAATGCCACTGACGCTCAACCTCGTCGCCTTGGTGGCCGGGTCTACGCCATCAATGCTAAAAGATATGCCATCTGGCGGCTGCACCTCGACGGGGTGGGAATAGCCCACCTGGATAACCAGGTTCTCCCCCACTTTCGCGGCGCGATAGCCGACGCCATGAATTTCGAGTTGTTTGGTATAGCCCTTCGTGACCCCTTCCACCATATTGTAGACCAGGCTGCGATAGAGGCCATGGATGGATTTATGGTTTTTACTATCCGATGGGCGTGACACAGTCAGCGTCCCATCTTCCAGTTTCAAGGTCAAGTCAGGATTAACCTGGCATGACAATTCACCTTTGGGACCTTTGACCGTCACATAGTTCTCATCGGTCCAGGTCACCTGCACCTTTGGCGGCACAGAGATTGGAGCGCGTCCAATACGAGACATCTTATTCCTCCTGCCTACCAGACGTAGCAAACGACTTCACCGCCGAGGCCCTGCATGTAGGCACGGTGGCCCGTCATGAGACCCTGGGGCGTTGAAAGTATGGCAATACCCAGCCCGCCACGAACGCGGGGGATAACTGCCCGTTTGGTATACACACGCAGCCCAGGCTTGCTGACACGTTTCAACTGCGTCAGCACCGGCTTCTTATCAACATAGCGCAGCGTCAAGCGAATCGTCCCCTGCGGGTTGTCCTTCAGGATTTCTATATCTTTGATATAGCCTTCGTCCTTCAGGACACGCGCAATCGCCAGCTTCATTTTCGAAGCCGGGATCGAAACGCGATTATGCCGCGCTGCAACCGCATTGCGAATACGAGTAAGCATATCCGCGATAGGATCAGTCATGTTCATAAAACATCATCCTCCGATTACCAGCTCGACTTCGTCACGCCAGGTAGCTCACCGCGCAAAGCTCTTTCACGGAAGCAGATACGGCAGAGGCCGAATTTACGCATATAGGCACGCGGTCGCCCACAGATGTGGCAGCGATTATGTTGCTGCACCTTGTGCTTGGGCTTGCGCTGCGACTTGACGATCATTGAGGTTTTTGCCATTGCACTCTCCAGCGTTATTTCTTAAAGGGCATGCCCATCAACTTGAGCAGCCGTCGTCCCTCTTCGTCGGTGCGGGCCGTCGTCACAAAACTTACTTCCATACCGCGCACTTTATCGACTTTGTCGTAGTCGATTTCTGGGAAAACCAGTTGTTCGCGCAGCCCCAGCGTGTAGTTGCCCCGACCATCAAAGGCGTCAGGCGAGACACCCTGGAAGTCGCGCAGGCGCGGCAGGGCGACGTTCATCAGTTTATCGAGAAAATGGTACATGCGGTCGCCGCGCAATGTCACCATACAGCCAATCTGCATTCCTTCGCGCAGCTTGAAAGTTGCGACGGAACGTTTGGCGCGCGTGATTACCGGGCGCTGACCGGTGATTGCAGCCAGGTCCGAGACGGCGGCATCCATGGCTTTCGCATTCTGGATGGCTTCACCCATGCCAATATTGACTACAACCTTGTGGATAGACGGCACCTGCATCGGATTGGTGTAGTTAAATTCCTTTTGCAGGGCTGGCACCACCTCTTGCCGGTACTTCTCTTTTAGTCTTGATGCCATCGTTTAACTACTCCTCATCCGGTCCTCAATGACCTTCTGACACTTTTTACAGATGCGCACAACGCGCACTTTCTGATCCGCCCCCACAGCCCGGCGTTCATGCCCAACTCGCGTGGGATTGCCGCATTCTGTGCAGATCAGCATGACATTCGAGACCTGCAGCGGCATGGCTTTCTCGATGATACCTCCCTGGCGAGTCTGGCCCTGCGGTTTGATGTGCTTTTTCGCTATGTTCATGCCTTCAACAATCACCTTGTTGACCTGCGGCAATGCTCGCGAAACCGTTCCTCGCTTCCCCTTGTCCTTGCCTGTGGTTATCAAGACGGTATCGCCTTTCTTGATATTCATCTTGGCAAGATGGAGAGGCTTTTTCTCTTTTTGTTTCGTTGCCATTCTTTCCCTCTTACGTTTGTCTTTGTCGCACTCACGAAACGACAAACTTCAACGCAAAACCACCAACGGGCGTGATAAATCTGGCCCCTACAAGGGCGCGATAAATCTGGCCCCTACAATACTTCGGGCGCGAGCGAGATGATCTTCATAAAGTTCCGTTCGCGCAATTCGCGGGCCACCGGTCCAAAGATGCGGGTGCCACGCGGGTTATTGCCCGCCGCGATAATCACTGCGGCGTTCTCGTCAAAGCGAATATGCGAGCCATCAGCGCGCGCATACTCCTTTGCCACGCGCACAACTACTGCATCGACCACCTCTCCCTTTTTTACCTGCCCGTTGGGAGTTGCCTGCTTCACCGAGGCTTTGATGATATCCCCGACGCCAGCATAGCGCTTGGCAGAACCGCTCATGACGCGGATGCACATAATTTCTTTCGCGCCGGTATTATCAGCGACTTTTAAGCGAGTCTGTGGCTGAATCATGGTGGTTTCTCCTTATGCTTCCTCGGCTCCAGCGTCCTCGTCAGACTCACCGGACGTCAGGTCTGGATCAACCCCGGCCAACAATTCATTCACCGGGACAACGCCGCTGCCGCGCTTGATAATTTCAACAAGTCGCCAGCGTTTCAACTTGCTCAGCGGGCGCGTCTCTTCAATGCGCACCTGATCGCCGATCTGACAGCTATTCTTTTCATCGTGCGCGTAAAAGTGTTTGGTCTGCTTATACGTGCGTTTGTAGATACGATGTCTTTTCAACGATTCTACAGCAACGACAATGGTTTTCTCCATTTTATTGCTGATTACAACGCCTATCTTCTGCTGATGGCGTGCCTGCGTTTTCGCAGTCTGTGCTGCTTGCTGTGTCATACCTCAGCCTCCAACTGTGTCAACCGGTGCATTACACGAGCAATGTCTTTGCGCGTCTGCGTAAACACACGGTTGTTCTTGACCTCACCCCGCTGCTGCTGCAGGCGGAGGTTGAACAGTTTTGCGCGCAAATCTTTCAGTTCACGCTGCGCCTCGCCAACGTTCAATTCGGCAATTTGCTTGCGACGCTCTTTAGCCTTCGGCACTTTCGGCCTCCCCTCGTGTCAAGAAGCGCGTTTTCACCGGCAACTTGTGACTTGCCAGGCGAACTGCTTCTTTAGCAACCTCTTCACTTACGCCGCCAATCTCGAAGATAATGCGTCCGGGTTTGACAACCGCGACATAGTGATCGACCGCGCCTTTACCGCTACCCATGCGGGTCTCGGCTGGTTTGGCGGAAATCGGCTTATCAGGAAAGACGCGGATCCACACCTTGCCACCACGCTTCATGAAGCGGGTGAGCGCGATACGCGCGGATTCGATCTGGCGGGCCTCTAACCAGCATGGCTCCAATGACTGTAAGCCAAACTCGCCAAAGGCGAGCGTGTTACCACGCTGGGCGGTTCCTTTCATACGACCGCGATGCTGCTTGCGGTACTTATATCGTGACGGCGCCAGTAACATGGCTTCGATTCTCCTCTATTCGCTCTCGCTAGCGCCTGTCTCTGGCGCCTGTTGGA
>DATGGW010000481.1:0-12290 GCA_035308345.1 Ktedonobacteraceae bacterium
GAAACTCCTCGGTAGTGCGATAACGGATGGCATTGACGATCTCGTTGGTGAACTGTTCGGATGAGACATAAAGCACGGCAAGACCCGCCTGAATACTCTGGTGCCCGATAGCGTGCAGCAGGTGGGTCTTGCCCAGTCCCACACCCCCATAGAGAAACAGTGGATTATAGGACTCTCCAGGGGCCTCCGCGACGGCCAGAGATGCGGCATGCGCCAGCCGATTACTGTTGCCCACGATGAAGGCATCGAAGGTGTAACGAGGATTGAGACGGTTTTGCATCAGGATATTAGCGCGCTGCTCATTATCCCATTCTTCCGTCAACTGGTTGAACGACGCTCCACTATCAGCTACGCCATAGCGCGCGCCGCTATCATGTTCCTGTGGAATGGGCGACCTGGCGGGAATATCATAGTACGCGAAATCGCCGCCCTGGGGATAACGCGGCGTAGGAATGCGCCCGCCAGTGTCTCGTCCCGGCAGCCCTTCATCAAGATTATTCGTGACAACCACCGTTACCGGCTGACCGGTTATATCCGCCAGGATGTCTTCGATTGGACGCCGCCAGCGTGTATTGATGACATCGCGCGCCAGCGAGCTGGGCACCTGCAAGGTGAAATACAGTGCCTCCTCCTGCCCGCTGAGTGAGGGCGCGTCAATATCGTCCGCGCCGAAATTGGGCGCGCTGGTGAGATTGGCGGATTGCAACCACGCTTTGCACACCGCATCCATTGGCAGTGTCTCCAGGCGGTCCAGCGTCGTATACCAGATTGTAGAAGAATTAGACATATTCACAGTAATACTCCCCATAGCCTTGCCAGGGCGGGGGCAAGCCAGCTCGCCCCTACATATCTACGAGCGCCACACACTCTATCTCTACCAGGGCCTTGCGTGGCAATTCGGCCACAGCGATGGTGGAGCGAGCGGGAGCGGGTCTTCCAGGCGTTTCAAAATAACTGGAGTAGACCGTGTTCATCGCTTGAAAATCGCTCATACGTATCAGAAAAACGGTCGTCTTGACGACATTGGCAAGCGAAGAATGGGCGCTCGCCAGGACTGCTTGCAGGTTTTGCAGGACTCGATGAGTCTGTGCCTCGATATCGCCATCGACAAGTAAGCCTGTGGCGGGATCAAGCGCGATCTGTCCAGAGCAATAAACGAGCTGGCCGCTGCAAATCGCCTGGCTATAGGGTCCAATGGCTGCCGGGGCCTGAGTTGTGTTAATCTGAAAACGTTCCATAAATAACTTCCTGATTTTAACGGGCGCGATAAATCTGGCTCCTACAATTAAAACGACCGCTGCCGGTACATGGGTGGATTGAACTGTCCGGGTGAGCCGGGTCCGGCCAATGGATAATGCGCAGCCGCCTTCGAAGATGGCGCATTCCCTCGATCGGACAATTCGATAGCGCACTGGCGCAAAGCCTGCTGCATTTCAGCGGCCGAGACAAAACGGTCTTCCGGTTCTTTCTCTAAAGCGCGATTAACAATCTGCTCCAAGGCAGGCGGCACACTGGCATTGAACTGGCGCAGTGGGGGCGGGTAAGTCGAGGCATGCTGCATAGCGATAGAAACGGCGGTCGGGCCTACGAAGGGGGGGCGCCCGGCCAGCATTTCGAACATGACCACGCCCAGCGAATAAAGGTCCGAGGAGGCCGTCAATTTCTCGCCACGCGCCTGTTCCGGCGAAAGATAATCAGCAGTGCCAAGCACTATCCCACTATTGGTCAGGCCAGCGTCCTCAGCCACGCGCACGATGCCAAAGTCGGTCAGCTTGACCAGCAAGTTTGCAGAAAGCGCGGCATCGCCTACGCCAGGTGAAGCCCCGTTGGAGACCAGCATGATATTCTGGGGCTTGATATCACGGTGAATAAAGCCGCGCGTATGCGCCACCTGCAAAACGGCGCACACCTGCGCCGCGATCTCCAGCGTCTCCTGAGCGTGCAAGTGGCGACGCTGCATAATCAGTTGTTTAAGAGTCGGGCCGTGAATATACTCCATCACCAGAAAATACTGGCCGAACTCTTCAATAAAATCATAAATGGTGACTGCATTGGGATGAGCAAGCGCGGCTGCGGCGCGCGCTTCGCGCCGGAAGCGCTCTACCGCGCGTAAGTCATTCTTATCTAACGAGCGCAGGACTTTGATGGCTACCAGCCGTTCTACGCGATGATCCCACGTTTTGAAGACACTGGCCATGCCACCTGTCGCAATATGTTCGCGGATCTCGTAACGCCCGGCAATCAGCGTGCCCTCAAACTGTGTCAATGTCGTACCTCAACAACCTGGGATACTTATAGAGATGGTTTCGATATGCATCTGCTGCATAATTGTTACAAATGACAAAGCGTAGTATACCATCAACAGGCTAATTCGTCCAGAACGCGCGCGAATCCCCATCGACGCCGCCTGTCGTAAGCTGCACGGGGCTGCCCTGCATGCTGTACTTGCCCGTTTTCGTATTGTAATTGACATTGACGAGCCATAGATCAAATTCGCTGTTGGTGTACTCGAAAAAGGCGATTTGCTTGCCATCAGGCGACCACACCGGCTGGCTCAAATAGAGACTGCTCAGGATATGCGAAGATGCGAAATAAACAGACATGGCTTGCTTCGCTGTCGTTGGATTATTAGGCGTGGCCGTCACGGTCGCGGGTGGTGTTGACATGATGTACAGCCCCATCTGTGAACTGGATTCACGCCTGATATAAGCAATAGAATTGCCATCAGGAGAAAAAACCGGCTGAATATTCTGGACATTGGGCGGCGTGAGCGCGACGCCTGAGTCTTGAACTGGAGTATACAGGCCGGGATGATTGGCAATCGCATTGGCGTCCGCCATGAAGATCTGGATCACCTGCTGCGTGCCTGTTTGCGCATCATAAGCATAATGGGTATAAACGATCTGCGGCTCGCCGGAATGCGCTGGCTGAAAACCTGGATCGGTGTCTCCGCCGTCGCCAAAGTTGGCATAGGCCAGCGCCTGCGGCTTTGCCGCGGGATTATTGAATGGGATCGAGAACACTTGTAGATCAAGGAAGTAGTTGTTCGCGAATAACGAGTTTAGATTGGCCCATACATAATTTTTTTGCAGGTCGCTCAGGAACAGGATGTGCGAGCCATCCGGCGACCACTCGGGCTGCATGAACCAGAAATAGGTATCCTTCGGAAAACCACTATCGATATAAAATTTGCCGTTGCCGTTCAGCAAGGTCTTCACAGGGCCGCCGCCTGAGGGCATCACGTTGAGATTTGAGTAATCCTTAAACTTCTCAACGAAAGCGATCCATTTCCCATCGGGAGAAACTGCCGGATCATAAATATCGCCACTGTGCAGCAGTTCGGTCGCGTGATTGTTGCCGGTGATAACCCACAGGTTTTGATCGATGGTAAGGTATATTTTACCCTTGAACAGGTTTTGCACGACTGTGACCTGTTTCCCGCTGGAGTTAGTGGTAATGGTCGTGCCGCTCGGGCCGCTGCTCCCGCCGATACCAAAACATCCCTGGACGCTCAATGCCACGAGCAGCAACAAGCAAATTGTCATAAAAGGTGTATATTTTTGTTTTTTCATTGTCATCTCAAACTTGCATAGCCTGCGGCGATTCAAAGACGACTGTGAACAGCAGATCGAGCAGGCTGTGGAAACCCAACATATTATCACTACTGCTCGCGTTGGCGGACAGACCGGTGGACTGCCCCGCTGTCGCGTTTGTGCTGGCATTCGGCGTTGGCGAAGCTTGTGGCTCCGATGACAGCGCCGAATTGTTGCTATTAGCAGTAATGTTGCATACTGCCTTGTTGCCAAGATCGAACAACTGCGCGATGACTGGAATGATCTGCTCGCAATGTGGCTGCACAATCGACTCGCCACTCGGCAACGTGGTAGATGTCGAATAGGGCGGCGACAAAATGACGCGATTGATCTTATTCGGGTCAAGGGTGCGCGCGAAATTCATCAATTTGAGCACGTCGGTTAACTGCATATCGGTCTTGACAGAGCCATCCATGGCAGCGGCGAGTTGCGGTAATTTGCCAAAGATATCAGGGTTGGCCAGCTTTATTTTCAATGCGCCGAGCACCTGCTGCTGGCGCGCCGAGCGGCCAAAATCGCCCACCAGGTCTGCATGGCGCGAACGCACATATTCCAGGGCTTCGGTGCCGGAAAGGTGCTGCGGCCCAGGCGGAATGTACAGGCGTTTGTAGGCATAAATGTCGCTCGTATTATTACCGACATCATCGGGGTAGGAATCATCGGTGATTGGATGCAGTACATCCACATCAACACCGCCCACGGTGTCGATGACTTTGATAAATCCGTCCAGGCCGACCCAGGCGTAGTAGTTGATGGAAATACCAAAATCCTGCTCAATCGTCAAACGACTGAGCGCAACGGCCCCATCAAATCCGCCCTGGCCAATGTTATAGCCATGCTCAAAGGCTTCATCCAGTTTGCCCATACCATAGCCGGGGATATTGATATAGAAGTCACGCGGGATCGAGAGCATACCCACCGTTTTAGTGGCGGGATCAATAGTCACAATGATGTCCGTCTGCGCCAGGTAAACGGTTGAACCACCTGCCGAGGTTCCAAATTTCTGGTCGGTATCGCTGCCCAGCAGGAGAATATTGATGCGCGGACCGCTCAAAATATCGCCGCTGCGATTCTGGTTAGGGTTATCTTCTCCCTTAAAACGTTGTACCGCAATGCCCGTATCATCTTTGACTACCTTAGAAAGGAAAAACTGGTAGTAGGCGAACGCGCCGCCACCTGCCAGCATCAATAGCAACATAATCACTGTGACCACGCGCGCCCAGATAGGATAGCGGCGTTTCTTCCGTGGTCTTTTGCCTCTTCCGCCACCTCCACCATTGCCAGCAGATATGGGTGGCTGCATATAAGGCGGTTCGCCCGCGCCGGGGTATGCCATTGGCTGCATGGGAGCTTGCGCATAACCAGGCATGAATGGCGCATTTGCATCGGGTGCGTACATCGGCGCGTACGCCGGCGCCGAAACAGGCCTCTGCACAGGCGGCGCCTGCATAACAGGAGGCATGGGCGCGTTCGTAAAAATGGAAGAGAACCGGACATTATCGCCCTGCGACCCAACAGCATTGTAGGAGGACATGGGCGCGTTCGTATACATAGAAGAGAACGGCGGTTCCGCTGACCGCCTTTGCTGTGGCTGCGGGCGCACAATTTCCTGCTCCACCGTATCCTGCTCTACAATAGAATTTGGATTCTGCGTTCCAGGATGCTGTAGGGGTGGGGGATTCTGAAAATTGCCAGCATTCCAATTCGATAATAATCCTGTGCGGATGCGTTGTCGTGGTACTATCGTGCTGGAAGGAGGCATAGTTTGCAGCTGTTCATCAGCTGTGGGATCATTGCCATCGGGAATCGGCGACCAGCTATTCATCGCCCTGATATGTTCCGGCACATTACCATTATCATTCTCCTGCTGCAGAGCAAATTTCAAAAATTGGGGATTCAACTTTGTTTACCTGCTTCCTGATGAACTGATTATTTATAACGACCGGGCTTTATTTCAGTATAACGAACGGCACCGCACTATCTTCACACCCTGGATGCTGCCATACTACTTTTATCCATTAGATACCAGAGTGACAGGTCTTCTACTCATAAAACGCCTGTCCCTGGCAAAACATCACATCACGGCTACTTTGTCCTATTGGTGATTGGCCGGGCGCCACTGGTTTGCAAGGATTTTACTGTTCTTTTTCTTCCCGGCGCGCCTGCAAGAAGGCGAGGATCAGCGAGCCGATCAATACAATCAACAGCACTATTTCCATTGTGCTAAAGGTCTTTTTGCGTTGCATATTTCTTTCTCCTTATATATCGTTGGTGGACGCGATAAATCGCATCTCTACAAAGCGTTAACGTACCCACAATTCCTTGCCTCCGCCATAATTATGCAGCAGGTGGAAGCGTTGGGCAACCCAGGCATGGAACGCGGAAACGCCTGATAAAGAAAACCGTCCGCTGAAGAAGAGCACGGCATGCACCTGCGGCTGGGCTGTAATGGCTTCGAGCTGTGCCAGTGTGATGTAACCTGTCTCAATACGCACCATCGAGGTGTCCACCAGCGCGGGCGGCGTGTCGCGATTTGCGAGACCGGCGATGAACTGGGCATCGGTGACTACCTGCTGGCGCGCGGTGATGGCCTGGTCAAGATCTGCTGCGACCCGCGCCTCTAATTGCGCCAATCCATCGACGCCCCTTGCCGCGGCATTATTGTAATAGGCGCGGTCTGTTCGCACATCCAGCACAGCCGTAAGGAGAACGAGCAACACCGCAATCCAGGTAAGAACCATGATGGTCCTGGACGCGGATGCGCTGCTGAAGACGCGTTTATACGTCGAGGGTTCAGCGATACCCATGACTGCCAGCGCGATCAGAGGCGGTGTGAGCGAAACCATATGGTGATTAAAAAGCGGCACCTGCCGCCACAGTAAAAACGCCGTCGCGAGAAACCAACCCAGCAATGGCAGCACCCGCCAATCCTGGCGCAGCAGCGCGGCCACGCTCCCATACAACCCGGCTAGAGTTAGCAGCGTCGCCAGGGCGATCTCTACCTTAACGGTGTTGCCAGACTGTCCGAGCTGTGGATCATTGCCCAGCAGCGAACCCGCGCTGGTATGGAACGTAACCACGCCCGACCACATCGCCTGAAAAGCACCAAGAAATGGCAGCACGAATAATGCGATTGTCAGCAAGAACGCACCAATGCCAGCCGCGACGGCCACGTAGGGGCGACCCTTGTGGTCGCCCGCCCTGCGTCCCCCTGCGCCGCGTACCCCTGCCCCGCTCTGCCACAGGCGCGCGACCATCAATAACAACACAGGCACGAGCAGCGCAACACCCAGCAATTTGCACAAGATGCTTAATGCCACCGTCACGCCGGTCAAGATCGCCAGCAGCAGGCCGCGCCATCCGTTGGGATACTTCCACCAGTAGAACGCTAAACCGGCAGCCAGAAAAGAAAAGGCGACGGACGATGCCTCGGCCTGGATGGTCTGCGATTGCGCAAGAAAGAGGGGATCTACTACAGCCAGCAGCAGCGCGGCGACGGCTCCCAGGCGCCCACTTAACGCCTTGCCCAGCAAGAACGCGCCCACCAGTCCGACAAGTGAAATGACAACAATACCAAGCCGCGCCGACCACAGCGAAGCGCCGAAGATGGCATAAAACGGATAAGTAGACAACAAAAAAAAGGGCGGCTGCGAGTAAAAAATATCACCATAGAGCGCGTGCCCCGCGCCCATTGCGCGCAGCGATTGCCAGTACACGCCTTCATCATAGCTATCCCGGTCGAATGGCAGCCCAAGTTGATAGAAGCGCATAACTATAGCGATGGCAAAGAGGGCGACAACGATGGCCCAGAATAACAGCGTTTGCCAATCTGGACGGCGCGCCTGCTCCTTCCTTGCGGCTGTTGTATCGTTTTTTATCGCGCTGATTGACATATCGGGTGTACTTTCTTATACATCCATCGGGACGGATTTCCAGGGCGACCGTGAGGGTCGCCCCCATGAGCGTTAACTTAACGACCAGGGCGGGGACAAGCCCACGCCCGTACCCTGTACGGGTAGGCTTCCCGCTCGTGTAGGGTACGGGCGTGGGCTTGTCCCCGCCCTGGAAACTCGCTCTTCCACCTTTAAGTTAGCGTCTATGCGGTCGCCCTGGTTCGTTTTGCATTCACATGCTGTACAAATTTACCCGCCCATGAAGTACAGCGGATCCTCGTCGTTGGAGAGCGGGCCATGGCTGCTGGTGGAAATGTTGCCCGGCGGGTCATCCTTAGGCGATATGCTCGATTCGACAATCATGGTAGTATCGTCCAATGAAGCGCCGCCGTTGCTGGCGCTGCCGACCAGGGTATGGCCGTTGCCATTTTTGCCATTTTTATGGCCGTTACCGTTTCCAGCACCCAGCACATCCTCGAATTCGGACATGACCAGGCGCGTGACGCGGCGGGCGTCGGCTTCGTCGATGAGTTGTTTGATGTCGTCGGCAACCAGTTCGTCGCGTTCGATCAGGGCCTCGGCGACGGCGATCAGGGCTTCGCTGTGGTCCTGCAACAGGCGCTTGACTCCCTTGAACTGCGATTGGAGCACGGCTTCGACACGCTTGGAAAATTCCGGCGGCATGCTCGGACTACCACCGGCGAACGGGTTACTGAGAGCGACGAACGAAATCAGTGTGCCATCCATACCCCACGCGCCTACATACAGGCCCGCTAACGTGGTCGCGCTTTCCAGGTCGGAGGTGACACCGTTCAAATTCACATCGAGGAACAATTCCTCGGACGCGCGAGCGGCCAGGGACACCTGGATACGGGCCAGGATATCTTCCTTGCTGGCCGTTTTGATAGACTCTTTGGGACGCGGTAGAGCAAAAGCCGCCGCGCCTTCAAGGTCGCTGCGTTGATGTATGGTCACATAGGCCGGGAAGTAGCGTTCCAGCAGGTAATAGGAAGCGACCGCGTGTCCTGCCTCATGGTATGCCAGGCGGCGCTTATCGATAGCGGTCAGCTCGCTCAACTGGCGGAAGCCAAACTCATGCACATCCTGCGCCTCAATCAGGTCTGCGTAGGTTATCAACTCGCGCCCATCAAAGTGCGCGATAATCACCGCTTCGTTGATGACGTGCTTGATCTCAACCGGGGTATAGTTTATCAAGCGCTGTACCAGCGACGTGACTGAGATAGCCGGATCATGCTCGACTTTTTCCAGGTAGTATTCAATGACTTCGCCGCGATACTTATCGGTCGGCGCTCCAACATGCACCTTGCGATCAAAGCGGCCAGGGCGCAGCAACGCGGGATCGAGCGACTCTGGAATATTGGTCGCGCCAATCGTCAGCACCGGCTGAGCTTGCACGCGGCTATGGGACAGGCCAATGAGGCGCAAGATTTTCTTAAACCAGCCCGTCTCGATATTGGGCGGGTCCATCTGCATCAGCAATTCGTTCAGGCCGCCGGTGCCCATACCCATGAAGCCCATCATGCCTCCGCCTAGCATTGGCCCGGCGCCCCGTCCCGAACGCGACATGCCAATCGCATCAATTTCATCCATGAAGACCACACAGCCGCCGTATTCACGCGCATAACGCCGCGCTTTATTGTAAAGTCGCTTGATCATCAGTATGTCCATACCGACGAACATGGCGCGGAAACTGGCGGCGCTGGCATAGGCAAAGGGAACATGCGCCTCGGTGCTGATACACTGCGCCAGGTAGCTTTTACCCGTTCCTGGAGGGCCGGAGAGCAGCAGCCCGCGCACAGGCTGGCCGCCCATTTTCTGGTATTCTTCGATGCCTTCCAGTAGTTGAACGATACGCCGGGCCGCTTCGAGCACTTCCGGATTGCCTTTGTAGTCTTTAAAGCCTACACCTGTCTCGCCTGGCATCACCCAGTACAGTCGCGGACGACCCAGAAACCAGAAGATTGCCACGAACTGAAAAACGATAGCAACCATATAGAAGATGAAGAGGAAGACATATTGGAGGAGCGAGCCGATAGGCGGTATACTTATCTGCGGGGCCACCTGGGTAACGATATACCACAGGACGATACTAAAGACGATGAGCCAGAACCAGCGCCTTTTCGCAAAGCGCCCGAACTGATCCATACCCAGGTCGATTGACTTGTCCAGGTCACTTACTTTCTTCTCGGTGTTTTCGGACACGACAGTTTATCCCTTCTGTTTGCGGAATGCCCTCTGGATATCCCTCATCTATCGCTACTGTGCGGGAGCACGCAGCGTGATTACGTCTACACCAAAGATGGCGCCATCTGACTGCCCTACAGTGACAAAGTGTACTAATAAAAATCCGGTGACGCTCCCTCCAGGGCCATTGGCCGAGACGTCAACCTCCACGAAACTATCGATGGTTGAATCAGCTTCCTGGAGAACCCCTATGACATTGATAGATTTCCAGGCCAGGTGCCCTTGCGACTGGCTGTACTGGCTAACCAGTTGCTGTGGATCAGGCGGTTGAGACAAAAAACGATCAAGAAAAGACAACTGCACCGTATTCCCATCGCGCAGAGCATAGAGCCAGTTCTTTACCTGGTCGCCGCCGCCATTGGTGCCATGTATGTGGAAATTGAACTGGTCATAACCCAGGCCCAGAGGCAACTGCCCGGTTTCATAATAATTGACCGCTATTGCGCTGCCCAGGATCAGTACTATAGCCAGAAACGAAACCAGCTTATGGCTGCGCATAGCGCGCAGCAGGTAGTAGAGACCTTTGAAAATAGGGCGAAATATGGCTTTGAAGAACAGGGCAGTGGGACTGGTACCTGCCCTCTTTTTCGGCGTGTACACCGCCTTTTTAGGTTCTTGTTCCGGTCGTTCCGGCGGCTGTCGCGTGGATGACGGGCTACCTATCATAGGATCTGGCTCAACTTTCTCAGGCTGCTCACAATGCTACGCTGCTCATACGTACCATACACTACAATGGTGTATTTGACAAGAGTTTATACGTTTGACCCCCGCTTATTTTACACTTTCTTTACTCTTTCACATGATTGGAACGCTTGTTATAATACAGTATACTGCCCGCGTTTGATATAATACGTACAGACGTTACACGGGCGTTAGCAGGAAAGCAGGTGGAGTACTTTATGGATATGCACAGGACCCGAGGCATGGGCGCGCATGATGCTCCCTATATCTGGCTGCGTTACAGCACGCAATTCACAACGGGCGGGCGCACGCATACCATCGAGATGGACATTCCTGTGCCGGTGGGGGCGAGCGCGGAAGAACGCGAGCAATTGATTCGCGAAGCGGAAGCAGGCATAGAGCAGCTTTATCGTCAGATTGAGAAGCGCGGTTCGCAGCGCAATCAGCGATCACCCGAAAGCGGCAGGCCGCAGGAGACCGCCGCGTCTGCTGTTCCAACCAGGCCGGCGCAGCCATCACCAACCCCGCCGCTAGCAGCTCGAACACCCGCGCGCGACACTCCGCAGGCCATCCCACTACAGGAGAAACTGGAAGCTGCGCCTGCTCGTAACTCAATCGGGGCCGAGATGCCCATGACACACAATTTGAGCGGTTCCGTTTCCGGCAATATCAGGCTCGCGCAATTCATCCAGATTATCAAGAACAACTGGGGACTTACGCCGAAAGAAGCCATGGATTTGTTGCAGGTGAAAACGCTCAATAATATGAATTACCGCGACCTGCTCAGGGAATTGGAGCCGCTGGTGCAGAAGCGCGTTCCCACGCCTGCTTCGTCCACTACACAACGCGATGCCGGGGCGAGACCGGTCTCAGCGCCTGCGCCGGAGCTAAAACCAACACCACCGGCGACTGCGACAAACCGCGCGCCTGCGCCCCCACCGCCATCGCCAACTATATCACCCAAACCTCACGCGCCTGCCGTACCACCGGCTTTGGCCGGGCCGACGAACATTCCCGTTTTCCCCATCAAAGAGAACATGCTGCGGGAAGTCCCACGCTCCTATAAATTCGATGAAGAGGAAGAACTGGAAGCGCCGCAGAGCGAGAGCGATGCAGGGGACGATGAGGAACAGGGCGGCATGTCAGAGGCGTTGGCGCGTATCAAGGTGGACGAATTGAAAGAGATTCGCGGCACATCGATGGTCGGTTCAGGAAGGCTGGTTGTCCTGCATAACCTGCTCGACTCGCAAATCAGCGCCACACAATTCCAGCAGTTGATTGAGGGCCTGTGGAACATCAATTCCGATAAAAGGCTGAAGCAAGACCACGTGGAAGCTTTGATCTCCTGGGCCAAAGAAGATTACTTCGAGGACGAAGTGAACGCCGTGCTGGCCGTATTAAACGAGTAAAGGTGAAAGATGGTCTACCAGGGGAGCAGGCATATATGCGCGTAGTGACAGGTGAGGCCAAAGGACGCAAATTGAAAGCGCCCAAAACGGCGGGGACGCGCCCCATCATTGACCGCGTGAAAACGGCGCTCTTCGACATCCTCTCCTCACGCGTGGAGGATGCGCGTTTCCTCGATCTCTTCGCCGGAACCGGCAGCGTCGGCATCGAGGCGTTGAGTCGCGGCGCGGCGCAGGCAACTTTCATTGAGATGAATTACAGCGTCTTGAAGCTGGTGCGCGAAAACCTGAAAATTACGCGACTGGGAGACCGCGCCGAGACCATGCGTGCCGACGCATTCAAATTTTTACAGGCCAGCGCCGCGCCAGCAGGCAATCAACCACGCGAGTATGATATCATCTACGTGGCTCCGCCGCAGTACCATGAGATGGCAGCGCGCGCCCTCGCCATA
>DATGGW010000482.1:0-11230 GCA_035308345.1 Ktedonobacteraceae bacterium
TTTGTTGCACCAGGCCACTGCGCTGCGTGGGTTGACGATCAGGGCGCGGCTATAGGCATCGACGGCCCCCGCGTAATCGCGCAGGTACGAACGCGCATTCCCCAGCCCGTTCAAGGCTTGAAAACTTTGCGGGTCGTATACCAACGCCTGTGTATACGAGACGATGGCATCCTCCGGCATGTTCATATCGAGCTGCGCGTCGGCTTTGCCATTCCAGGCGGCAACATAGGTCGGATCAAGCGATAGAGCGCGTTCAAAATGCACCAGCGCCTGCGAATAACGTTGGAGACGATTCAAGGCCAGGCCGGTGCTGACCCACACGACGGGATTGTCCGCCTCGATCTCGGTTGCCTGCTGGTAGGCTTCATATGCTTTGCGGTAGTTGCCCTGGCTATAGAGCGCGGTTCCTTTGCCATTCCAGGCGTGAAAATTGCGCGCGTCCATGCGCAGGGCTTCTTCATAGGCTTGCAGCGCCTGCGCATATTGTTGCTGTTTGAGCAGCGCATCGCCCTCCTGGCATTTCTCGCGCGCGCCCGCGGTATTGGGGCGAATGGCCGGTTGGCGGCCGCTCGAATCGCCTTTATCCCCGGCTGGCTGAATGGCAGGCACAGAGGGATTGGTCGCGCGGCGCACAGCGGGCGTGTTGCGCGCATCAAGTGCGCTGCCCGGTGGTGTCAGCCGCATTCCGCCGCTCGGACGCGAAGCCGCTTCAAACATGTGTAAAAATTCCAGCATGTCGCTAAAACGATTCTCCGGGCGGGGCGCGAGAGCGCGCTGCACGACTGCGTCTATGGCGGTGGGTAACTCGTGGTTAAGGCTAGATGGCGGCATGACCGGGCCGCCGCCCATCGAATCGAACGGGTGATAGCCGGTGAGCATCTCGTAAAGTACCACCGCGCAGCCAAACTGGTCGCTGCGTGGGTCAACAACACCGCTCGCCTGTTCCGGCGCCATATAGCCGACGGTGCCGCGCACTGTTACCGTTTTGCCGACGCGCGCTCCCGGTTCCAGCGAGCGCGCAATACCAAAATCGGTGATAACCAGGCGGCGATCTTCCTGGTGTATCAATATATTTTCCGGCTTGATGTCACGGTGGATCACCGGGCGCGGACGTGTATGCGCATAATGCAGCGCGCTTACAAGCTGGCGAAAGTTACTCATCGTCTCATTTGTGGGAAGCGGGCCATCGGCCTTAGCCAGGCGAGTGCGTAAAGAGCCTGCCGTGTAAAGAGGCATGACAAGGAAAACGCTTGGCCCATCCTTGCCATAATCCAGAATTGGCGCGATGTTGGGATGGTCCAGCGTGGCGGCGATACGCGCCTCGCGCAGGAAATGCTCTTGCTCATTGGGAGTTGTCTTGCTGGGGAGGAGCACTTTAATGGCAATGCGGCGCGAAAGATTCTGATCAACGCCGCGAAAAACAGCCGCGTAACCACCCTTGCTGATTAACGCCTCAACCACATATCTCCCCGCCAGCGCAGTATAAAGCAGCGGTAATGCGCATGCACGACAAAAGTGATCGCTGTCCCGATTATCATATCCACAGTCAACAAGATCGGCGCAGCGTGGCATTCCTCCTCCTTCTTACTTGGCAACTTGTTCTTCCAGTGAACGCGCCCACTCCTGACATGAGACCGCCTCTTCCGTTCTCCCCAGTCTTTCAAGCACAATGGCTTTGTTATGCCAGGCATCGGGTTCATCTGGAGCAAATGATGTCGCCTGGTCGAAAGCCACCAGGCTCTCCTCCAGAGAGCCGAGTTTGAACAGAGCAAGTCCCCTGTTATTCCAGGCTGCAATATAATGCGGGTCTAGCGCGATTGCCTGGTCTAGAGCCAACAATGCCTCCTGGTCGCGCCCAAGCTCGTGTAAGAGACTGCCCTTGTTATACCACGCAGAAATCAGTCCATCGTCAAAATGCAGGGCCTGGTTATAGGATTCCAGCGCATCCTCGTACATATGCATAGCTGCCAGCACATTCCCTCGATTATACCATGCGCCGGCCATGGTTGGGTCGAGTGAGAGTGCCCGGTCATAATCTGCCAGCGCCTCTGCATAGCGTTGCATATCGCGCAGATCATTGGCCTTATCAAACCACGCCACGGCGCTCGCGGGCGTGAATTGCGTGGCGCGCTGGTGGAGGGTAAGCGCCTGGTCGAGATTTTTCAGGCGGCGCAGTATATTTCCTTTGATATCCCACATGACAGCATTATCCGGCTCAAGCTCAAGCGCGCGGTTGATGGCGATCAACGCTTCATCGTACCTCTGCAAGCTGTAAAGTGTATCGCTCATAGCCTGCCAGATAATTCCCTGCGTGGCATCCAGCATCAACGCGCGATCAAAAGCCAGCAATGCCTCTTGTGGGTGATTTTGTTCGACCAGCGTCATGCCGCGACCGCTCCATGCGTAGACATAATGCGGGTTGATAGCTAGAGCCCTATCATAACACTGCATCTCTTCATCGTAACGGCGCAGCTCGTGCAGCACGCTTGCCCGCGAGTTCCATAAATCCGGGTCGCCCGGCTGCAGGCTTAAGGCCTGGTCGTAGGCTGGCAGCGCTTCTTCTGCATATCCCAGGAGGAGGAGTGTCGCGCCCTTGCCGCTCCAAACCTCGACTGAATTATTGCCTCCCGCTATGGCCGCATCGTAGGCGGCCAGCGCGTCTTCGTAATATCCCAATTCATAGGCCCGGTCTCCTTCGGCCTGCCAATCGCGCTGGTGTTTGGGACTGGACGCAGACTTTGATGTACCCGGCGGTTGTCCGCGCGGGACATTTTTCGCTGCTTTAGGGATTGCCGGTCGAAGTTCGGTGAGCATATCGCTATCGTCTGCGACGAATATGGATGATTGCTCCTGGTCAAAATGTTCACGCTCGACACGCACCGTCATACGAGGTCGCGAAGCGTGTTTCCCGGCAACTTCCCCTGTGAGATCGGTCTTGACGAGGAATGTAAGCGGGCCGTCCTGCCCATAATCGATGACGCGAATACTACCAGGTTCATCTATCTGTTTTGAGAGCAGTACGGCAAGTTCAGCATCTTGCAAGAAATCCTCGCGCTCTCTGTCTGTTGTTTCATGAGGAAGCAACGCGCGAATAGTGACAGGAATCTCCTGATGAAGGTCGTTAGCCAGTAATGTTATTGTAGTACGATCCTTGCTGACCAGCGACTGTATTTCGTAGCGCCCCTGTAACAATGCCCCCTGGACAGGGATGCCACAGCTTGCGCAAAAGCGCGATTTTTCGCGATTTTGGTACCTGCAATCGACCGCGTCCAGACACATCATCATATGACCGTCCCCCCTTCCATATCTGCGCACTGATTGATTGACCCATTTCTCTGATAAGTTGTCTTTACTGTAGCGAAAAACTCCATGTTTTGTCAATGTTTATCCCAGCTAATAGAACGTACAATCGAAAGGAAACATGTCTATGAAGACGTCATGCTATAATGATGTTTGTCGGTAGAATTGCGGTAGCGCCTATTTACAGTCTGTATTATAGTGTGATTGTAATGTTGTTACTGGTTTAAGGATGGATATTGGTCTAAGAGAAAGTAGCAGATTCGCATGCATACAGGCAGGTTGCAACGTATTGGCAACGGTGACCAGGAACAGGGGAACGTGATCCGTATCCTGCTGGTGGACGACCACGCGCTTGTGCGCGAGGGGACGCGCCGCCTGTTAGAGACGGAGAGCGATGTTGAAGTCGTGGCGGAAGCATCCAGCGGCGAAGAAGCTATTGAAGTGGCCCACAAATTGCAGCCCGACATTGCCATTATGGATATTGCCATGCCGGGCATGGGCGGCATCGAGGCAACCCGCGCTATAAAAAAGGATTGTCCTGAGACGGCAGTCCTCGTCCTATCGGCTTATGATGATGAACCCTACCTGCTGGCTTTACTGGATGTAGGCGCGGCGGGATTTTTGCTTAAAAATGTGCATGGACAGGAACTTATCCAGGCTATTCGCTCGGTCGCACGTGGCGAATCGGTATTACAACCATCTATTGCTGAAAAAATGATGCGGCGACTCTCTGCCCGGCCAGATACGACATCCCACGCAGCAAATCTGCTTAGTGAACGTGAGTTTGATGTCCTGCGCCTGGCTGCGCGTGGCTTGCCAAACAAGGAAATTGCTGCTCGCATGGGTTTGAGCATCCGCACTGTGCATAGTCACCTGGCCAATATTTTCATGAAAATGCAGGTTGGCTCGCGCACAGAAGCGGTTTTACTGGCCTTGCGGCAGGGTATGCTCTCTTTGCAGGATACGTATGACACCTGATAGTGCGCTCAATCACAGAACGTATCATTACGTGAAGCTGGTGGTGACTTTTTTTTCACTGGCTGTTGCTCTTGGTTTATTCGCCTGGTCGCTTAACCACTACCAGCCGCCGCCCACTATTTATGGCCCACGCGCGGTCTACAGCATGATGGTACTGTCGGTCACGCTTGCGCTGTTGGGTCGCTACTTACTACTACACATGATTAAGCGAGAATCGGGCGTAACTCGTGTCCTGTATCACCAGTTGCCTCCATCCTGGCAAACGCTTTTTCTCCTTGATATCACTGCCCCGATTTACCTGGCAGCCGGTGTGCTGGTGGGCGTTTCTGCCGCAGTGATGACCGCGCTGATTACGCAAACAGCCCTCCAGGCATTCACCTTCAAAAGCCGTTTCGTGTCGCTGTCCGAGGGAAGTTATCGCATCGCCAGCACTGCTGTGGTGGTGCTGATCGCGGATACTCTATTTACTGCGATTGCCGGAACTCAACAGCAACAGGCAGCAAATGGCTATAATCCACTTTCTGAATCCAATGAATTGCTTGGATGTATTCTTGCCGCGGTCGTGATGATGCTCTTGCTAACTCTGGTCTCGTTACCTACCCTGATAGCGTCCCGCAGCGATGGAGTAAACAACTTTTCGCCACCAGACGATCTCCAATCGTTGGCTGTTGCTCCCTGGATGGCCTACTTGCGTTCACCGGTGCTGCTCTTCCAGGCGCTGGTGTTGAGCGTTGGTCCG
The DNA here is from genome assembly GCA_035308345.1 of Ktedonobacteraceae bacterium. Classification (GTDB taxonomy): domain Bacteria; phylum Chloroflexota; class Ktedonobacteria; order Ktedonobacterales; family Ktedonobacteraceae; genus CF-113. The sequence goes on from DATGGW010000482.1 coordinate 5,018, forward strand.
CTCTTACCCGTAGTAGATATTTATGATAATGTGGTAGCGGAACTGGCGTGGCTATTCTTTCTGGTTCCGCTCTTCGCCATATATTACCTGGCTCTATCCAGCACGCGCCTCGGTATTCGTACGGATACTTTGCAAGAAACCCTGACAGATTTGAGCAGCGCGCGCCGCCGCCAGGAAGAGCTGCGCGACTATGCCACGCTGATTACGCGCGTGCAGGAAGAAGAACGCCGCCGCCTGGCGCGAGAATTGCACGACGATACGGCGCAGGCGCTGATCGCGCTCGCCCTCGGTTTGGACGGACTTGGGCGAGCCATAGGTAAACTCGATTTGACAGAAAAAGATAGAGAGTGGCTTGCCAGCCTGCAAAACCTTGCCTCCCATACATTGGAGGGGGTGCGACGCGCATGTCGCGACCTGCGCCCATCCGTGCTTGACGACCTGGGGTTACGCGCGGCTCTAGAGTGGTTGAATGATAGTTCTTCTTCTCGTGGCATTCCTTGCACTTTCAGCTGTCGAGGAACTCCTGTAGCAACGACCTCTGAAAATGAGATCGCCATTTTCCGTATAGCCCAGGAAGCAATATCGAACATCTGGCGACACTCCGGAGCAACTCAATCCTCGGTCGAACTGGTATACCTGCCTGAGCGACTGCGGTTATCTATTCGCGATAACGGCAGGGGATTTGTGCTTCAGAACAATCTTGATGCCGTCCATGATTCACAGGGCGGCCTGGGCCTGGTCGGCATGCGCGAACGCGCGGCGCTTATCGGAGCCGCTTTGACGATCACCTCGTCCCCCGGCCATGGGTGTCAGGTTGAATTGTCTCTACCAATCGCTGCTCCACTTTCCTCTGTCGAACGATCAACCTCTGCATAAGTCTTTCATGAAAATCTTTCATGAAATTTAGGTAAAAGTGCTGATGTGTTTTTCATCCGCTTGGTGCATAGTATAGTGGGCGGGACAATCAGCCGACCAACCAGGTGCATAGTTTATCGATGGGGATGATGAATCGGCGCATGCATGGAACGGAACCGGGACCCAACCATGCGACTCATGCGTCGACCTGGACAATTATCATCTTCTGCTGAATTGAGTGAGCATCTTTGTCTCTCCGTGCGTTGTTCTCACTCATAATTGGTGAACCGTTCAACTCGATTGTTTGGTTGATGTCTTGCCCACACCATTTTCTTACCCACACCGCAAGTGACGAGGGCGACCGCAAGGGTCTCCACCCCACATCCACGCCACACCCGCCCCTACAATGACTACGACAGGGATTGCACCCCCAAGTTTCTCAGGTGGAACCGGTGATATGTTATATAATGGATTGGCTAGCAAATCTGAACCAGATATACCACTTAACAGAGGATGAAACCATGACTGCTCATACTGATGTATTCGGCGCGCGCGCAAAGTTGCAAGGCATACCAGGCAATATTATTTATTACCAGTTGGATGCCCTTGCGCAGCGCGGTGTCACGGGCATTGAACGCCTGCCCTATACCGTCAAGATTATCCTGGAGAACGTCTTGCGCCATGTCGGCGGTGGATTCGTAACGGAAGATGAAGTGCTCTCGCTGGCCCGCTGGGTTCCGGGCCGGGCCGCGCAATCCGAGACGGAATACCCGTTCATGTCTGCTCGCGTGCTGTTGCAAGACTTCACCGGAGTGCCTGCCGTGGCCGATCTTGCCGCTATGCGTTCTGCGGTAGCGCGTATGGGTGGCAATCCCCAGAAAATCAATCCGCTTGTGCCCGCTGACCTGGTGATTGATCATTCGGTACAGGTAGATATGTTCGGCACGACACTGGCGTTTGCGCGCAACGTCGAGCGCGAGTACGAACGCAACAGCGAACGCTATGGATTGCTGCGTTGGGGCCAACAGGCTTTCAGCAATTTCCGCGTGGTGCCTCCCGGAACGGGCATCGTTCATCAGGTCAATCTGGAGTACCTGGCCTCCGTTGTCATGACCAGAGTGGAGAACGGCGAAACTATCGTCTATCCCGATACACTGGTTGGCACCGACTCTCACACTACCATGATTAACGGGCTTGGCGTGCTTGGCTGGGGCGTCGGCGGTATAGAGGCTGAGGCCGTGCTGCTCGGCCAGCCCATCTACCTGCTCACGCCGGAGGTGATTGGTGTGCGACTCACGGGCGCGCTCCCTGAAGGCTCAACCGCCACCGATCTTGTGCTCACGGTGACACAGATGCTGCGCAAACGAGGCGTAGTTGGCAAGTTTGTCGAGTTTACTGGCTCTGGCCTTAGTTTCCTGACGCTGGCGGACCGCGCTACTATCTCGAATATGTCGCCCGAATATGGCGCGACAGCGACTATCTTCCCGGTCGATGACGAAACTCTACGCTACCTGCGCGGCACAGGCCGCGATCCTAACCTGGTCGAACTGGTTGAACGCTACACGAAGGCGCAGGGGCTGTTCCGCGCCGATGATGCCCCGGAGCCGCAATTTGATGAGCTGCTCGAACTTGATCTGCGTGCGATTGAGCCAAGCCTGGCAGGGCCGCGTCGCCCACAGGATCGCGTTGCTATGCAAAACCTGGGCAAGGTCTTCCGTGAAGTCTTTGCCGATCGATTTGAGCCCGTCAAGATCAACAATGTCACAGAAAATGCGCTGATTCGCCTGGGAACCGAGAGTAATGATACCGGGCCTGATGCCGTTGCCGAGAAAGAAGATGCGGATAAGGCGCAATCAAAGGGTGAGGCTAACGGACATAATGGCCATCTTAGAGATGTGCTGGTCACGATGGGCAATTCACAGTCGCATATGACCGATGGTTCGGTTGCCATCGCTGCTATCACCAGCTGCACCAACACCTCTAATCCTTCGGTGATGGTGGCTGCCGGGCTGCTGGCAAAACATGCCGTAGAACGCGGTCTCTCGGTCAGCCCGACGGTGAAAACCAGTCTTGCTCCCGGTTCGCGCGCCGTTATTGACTACCTGGACAAAGCCGAATTGACACCTTTCCTGGAGGCGCTGCGCTTCCACCTGGTCGGTTTTGGTTGTACAACGTGTATAGCCAAGGGAACGCCGGTATTGCTTGCCAACGGCACCGCACGGCGTATCGAGCAGATGGCGAGTACTGGAGGAGCCGCACTGCTCGCTCCTACCGCAGACGGCAGGCTGGGTACTGCAACGCAGGCCGAGATGATGGTTCAGGGCGAGCGCGAGTGCGTCTCACTCGTCCTGCAAGATGGGCGCACGTTGGTCTGCACCCCGGACCATGAGATCCTCTGCACGGACGGGCGCTGGGTGCGCGCTGACCAGCTCGTACTGGGCCAGGATCGCGTCGTGGTTGGCCTTGAGGCGCCGTTGGACGAGCCTGGTGACGACGAAGGCGGTTACTCGCTTCACGTGGGTAACCTGACGTTCACGATGGATACGCCGTATGAACGCCTGCGCACATTGGCGTTTGCGCGCCTGCTCGGCCATCTGCTTAGCGACGGCTCAATTAGCCTCCTGGGGCAGGGTCGAATGCATGTTGGGCAGGCCATGGATCGAGAGGCGGTTCTCGATGATGTTGAACTACTTACCGGCTGTTGTCCTGTGGCAACGCGCTACGACGAGAGGAAGTGGACCATCGTGCTGCCGAAGCCGCTCACCGATGCTATCTGCACGTTGCCCGGCGTGCGTATTGGGCGGCGCATTCAGCAGGTGCCCACGCTCCCTGCATTTGTGTTAGATGAACGCTGCCCTGTCTCAGTGTTGCGCGAGTTCCTGGGCGGGCTTTTCGGGGCGGATGGACACGCACCTGTCTTGCACCGTTGGGGCAAGAGCGAGGAGGAGGCAACGCTTGAGACACCTTCCTACTCCCAAAGCACCATTCCAGAGCACGTGGAGGCTCTCAAGCAGGTAATGGACGACGTGACCCGTCTGCTGGCGCGCTGTGGGGTGAAGACCAATGGAGCCAACGTGTACGAGTATTCCACACGCCGCGCAACTTCCTCGTATCCGGCAGCACAGGACGGTATCCCTCGCGTGGAGGTTCGCCTGGAACTTCCAGAAGGTCTCTCATTCGTGGAGCGTGTGGGATTTCGCTATTGTATGGACAAGGCCCTGCGAGCCAGCGCGGCGGCGGTTTACTGGCGCCTGGTGGACCAGATTCATCGACAGCGCCTATGGATGTCGAAGCGTCTGGAGGAGTTGCACCAGGCAGACTACGAGCTATCGTTCTCCCATGCACGCAAGAAAGCGGCGGTAGAGTTGGTGGAGCGTGAGGCAGTAGTCTTCCCTCACTACGCGCTATTGGCGGGCCACGACCGCTTTTCACGGCTGCCACAAGCGACTGCACGCAAGTTCCAGCCACTGCATAGAAATTCCTGCGACTTCCCCTCACCTGTCGAACTGTTCAGCAAGATCGGTGCGCGCGAGTGGTTTGCGCCGTTGCGCTCACGTGCAGATGCAGAGACTGCGAAGCGCTATTGCATCGAGAAGGAAGCGCTCACGCTGCCGACACTCGCGCTCCATGTGGTGGAACGACGGCTAGCAGGCAGGCGGGCGGTGTTCGACCTGGCGGTAAACGATCTACATACCTTTGTGGCAGGCACAATAGCGGTCCACAATTGCATTGGTAATAGCGGCCCACTGTCCGACCCGGTTGCCGAGGCTGTGCAGGACAATGACCTCATAGTCGCAGCTGTGCTGAGCGGAAACCGCAATTTTGAGGGTCGCATTCATCCCCAGGTGCGAGCGAGTTTCCTGGCATCTCCGCCGCTCGTTGTGGCTTATGCCCTGGCAGGCACGGTAGACATCGATCTGACAAAAGACCCTATCGGTGACGATATCAACGGCGAGGCGGTTTACCTGCGTGACATCTGGCCTACGCAGCAAGAAGTGCGCGATCTGGTAGCGAAGTCAATCACGCCTGAACTGTTTGAGGAGAACTACGCGCATGTCTTTGAGGGCGACGAACACTGGCGTTCGCTGCCTAATACTGAGGGCGAACTCTTCAACTGGAACCCTGACTCAACCTACATCCAGGAGCCGCCATTTTTCCACGACATGCCGCCGGAGCCGGAAGGGATGAAGGATATTCATGGCGCGCGCGTCCTGGCTTTGATGGATGACTCGATCACCACCGATCACATCTCACCGGCGGGCAATTTTGGCCCAACCAGCCCCGCGGGCAAGTACCTCATCGAGCATGGTGTGGAGAGGCGCGACTTCAACACCTATGGTGCGAGGCGTGGCAATCACGAAGTCATGGCGCGCGGCACCTTCGGCAATATCCGCCTGCGCAACCGCCTGGTACCAGGTAAAGAGGGCTACTACACAATTCACCTGCCAGACGGCGAAGAGACGACCATCTATGATGCCTCGGTGCGCTATCAGCAGGAAGGCGTGCCGCTGATCGTCATCGCAGGCAAGGAATACGGCTCCGGCAGTTCGCGTGACTGGGCCGCCAAAGGTCCCTTGCTGCTGGGCATCCGCGCCGCCATCGCCGAAAGCTTCGAACGCATTCACCGTAGCAACCTGGTCGGCATGGGCATCCTTCCCTTGCAGTTCAAGCCGGGCGAAACCAAAGAATCGCTTGGGCTGACCGGCAAAGAAGTCTACGACATCGTAGGAATTGAGAGTGGTCTGAAACCGCGCCAGGAAGTCACGGTCAAGGTCACCCGCGAAGATGGCTCCACTTTCTCATTCCAGACCATTGCTCGCCTGGACAGCGCCATCGACGTCACCTACTACGAGAATGGTGGAATTTTGCTGACGGTGCTGAGGAGATTGATGAAGGAGTAGCTTATTGCAATCCCTCTTACACCGCCTCAGCCTCGGCCTGCTTCACCAGCCTGGCTTCTTCCGAGTCGAGCGGCAGTACCTGGCAGGCTTCGGGCGGGAAGGTCAAGATGACGCGCTGCGCAACAAAACTGTCGCGCGCTTGCTGGCTCGGTATATCGGCGGTCAAGTCGTTGCCCTGATCGGTGCGCACGTGGAAGCGCGTAAATGGGCCCAGGAAGGTGCGCAACTCAATCACACCGGGAATCATATTCTCGGTCGAATTGGTGCTGGCATCATCCTGCTCGTTTGCCTCTTGTAGCGTTACCTCTTCGGGCCGCACAAGGACGAGCACCGCGTCTCCGTCCTTCAGTCCTTGCACTGGTTGTACGTGGAGTAGATGGTTTTCCACCTGGCAGAGTCCCTGCGACGCGGATTCCAGCACGCCACGAAACTGGTTGCTGCTGCCCACAAAGCTGGC
>DATGGW010000483.1:0-29105 GCA_035308345.1 Ktedonobacteraceae bacterium
GCGAGAAAATCGCCGCAGTGCTGGCCGCAAGCATGGAGGCCGCGTGCGTGCTGATTCCCTTTGATAAGAGCGAGCTGGTTGAACTCTTCCACCGCCGGGGTCACGTCGAAGTGGAGGAGCACCTGCCCGAAGGCACATTGCTGGCCGGGCGCATCCCCCGCTCAATCCGAGGATATTACGCCCCATATATACAGGAATAGCTCGCACCCTCCGCCAATGTAGTATCAAATCCACTCTTCATAGCACGTTTTATATATATGGTATACTTCCATTAAAATATAAGCAACCAGGGAGAGTTTTATGAAGCGTCTGAATATCGCCATCTTACCATGTATCACCTTTATAGCATTTGCAACCCTGCTCCTACCATTGCGGTCTGGCGTATCCGCAGGAATCCTCCCGCAGCGCACACGCAACCCCGGCAACTGCGGAGCATGGAGCCAGGTCGCCATCCCGAACGCTGGCACGAGCTCCAACTTCCTGAGTGGAGTAGCCGCAATCTCCGCCAACAATGTCTGGGCGGTTGGATCATACGGCAATGGTAATGGCGGTTTCACGTTCGTGGAACACTGGGATGGCACACAATGGAAAGTGGCTGCCAGCCCCAACATCAACGGCAGCCTATCAGGCGTAGCAGCCATCGCTGCAAACAATGTCTGGGCGGTTGGAGGCTACAACAATAGCTCGCTGACACTGATCGAACACTGGAACGGCACAACCTGGAGCATCGTATCCAGTCCCAATGTGTCATCACTGGGTGATAGCCTTGCGGCTATCTCAGCCATCTCAGCAACGGACATCTGGGCGGTTGGCAGCATTTCTGGGAACAGAGGCTATCAAGGACTGATCGAACACTGGAACGGCACAAGCTGGAGTATCGTGTCCAGCTCAGTCGCAGGCCCGCTTAGCAGCGTAACAGCAATTGCTTCAAACAACGTCTGGGCCGTAGGCGACGCTGTCGGCGCCAAAGGTATTCAGACCCTCATCGAACACTGGAACGGCTCTACATGGAGCGTGGTCAATAGTTCCGGTCCGGGTCTGGCAACAAACACCCTGAATGGAATAGCAGCCATCACCGCGAACAACGTCTGGGCCGCAGGTGATGACTCCAATGGTGTTACCCCCTACGCGGACTACGCCCCGCTCATTGAACACTGGAACGGCGCCAGTTGGAGCATCGTGTCCAGCCCACTGCAGGGAACCTCGGATCTTGTCAATGGCATAGCAGCTCTCTCAGCAAACAACATATGGACCGTAGGAGATTACCGAACCGGCCTCGATCCTAACGGACCCTACTTTACATTGATTGAACACTGGAACGGCACGGCGTGGAGCGTCGTCAAAAGCCCCAGCCCTGGCTCGATAGCGACTGATCTGGTGGCAGCAGCTTCTGTGCCTGCAACGAACAAAGTCTGGTCGGTAGGGTTCACTCAAGGTGACAACATCTACCAGACATTTACAGCGTTTTATTGCTAATCAGTAAACTCGTCCAAAATGAACACCCCCTGGGGAGCCACTTCCATAGTCATTGTAAGGGCGGGGGTGGAGTGGATGTGGGGTGGAGACCCTTGCGGTCGCCCTCGTCCCTGCTTTGCCTGGCCGTGCTGAACCCTTGCGGTCGCCCACGCCCCTTGATTATGTGAGGCATTGCGCTTCGTACAGGGTACGGGCGGGGCTTGTCCCCGCCCTGGTACGTGCCCATGGGCTCCGCCCTGGTATCTCATTGCGCAAAAATTAAGCGCGTTCCCCAAAAACAAAGTAATCCATTGAACCATCATGCTATAATGTGTGCAATTACACAACACTCACTTCAGAGCTGTGGTAGGAGCACAATGGCATGACAGACGAGACACCACGTTTCCTGGTGCGTTTCTGGGGAGTGCGCGGGAGTTATCCCACCCCTGGATCGCAGACGGTACGCTATGGAGGAAATACAAGCTGCGTTGAGGTTGAGGTCGGCGCGCAGACGATCATCCTGGATGCAGGCAGCGGCATCATTCGCCTGGGCAATCATCTTTTGCAGAGCAGCGCAGGCGCGGCCCTTGATATCTCGCTTTTTATTACCCATGGGCATGCCGACCACCTCGTCGGCCTGCCCTTTTTTACTCCGCTTTACAAGCAAAGCGCGCGCATCACCTTCTTTGGCCCGCGCCTGGCCGACCGCACCCTTGAGGAACTTGTAACCCCGCTCATGTCTCAACCGTATTTTCCAGTGGATATACGGAGTTTGCCCTCGCAGCGCGCGTTTCACACCCTGGATGGACGTGAACATATCCTGTGGCAAAAGGGCGCGAGCGAAGCAACCATCACGCATGATGCTCAGCAGCCACAGGCAAGCGATGTCCATGCCATGGTCAGGCTTACCAATAGTCACCCTTTGAATGGCGCAGCCGTCTATCGTATAGAGCACGCGGGCCGCAGCCTGGTCTACGCCACGGATGTTGAATGGAAAGAACGCTGCGAACCGGCTTTTCTGGCTTTCGTTGATAAGGCCGATGTATTGATCCATGACGCGCAGTACACTACCAGCGACTACCAGCAGGCCAAACAGGGCTTCGGACATAGCACCATCGAGATGGCAACCGAGGTCGCTCGCGAAGCGCAGATAGGAAAGCTGATTCTGTTTCACCATGAACCTACCTACAACGATGACAAGCTGGACGCCATGCAATCCGAGGCGCGAACGCAATTCGCGCGCACTGACTCTGCTTATGAAGGTATGGAAATCGACCTGTTAATGGATGTTCCAACAAGAGGTAAACAATGATAAACGTAATACTGGCGTTCATGATTATTGTTTCGTTCCTGATAGCGGTGGTTCTCCATGAATTTGGGCATTCCCTGGTAGCGACCTGGCTGAGCGATCCGACTCCCCGCACCGAAGGACGATTGAGTCTCGGCTTGCGTCCAAATCTTGACCCACTCGGTACCCTGTTGTGCGTCATTCTGGCTTTCTTCCAGGTAGCTGCCAGCGCCGCAATGCTGCCGGTAGGTCTGGGTTGGGGCAGGCCGGTTAAAGTCGATCCCTGGAAATTGCGCGGCGGGCCAAATGGCGGCACGTTGATGGTTGCCCTGGGCGGCATCTTGATGAACGTGATCGTGGGCGTGCTCATTGCTGTTCTCCTGCATTTTCTGCCGGACTCACTCTACGCGAATCGCATTATTATCCGCATCCCGCAATTTATCCTGACCTTCGCCAGTGTCAATTTCTGCCTGGCGATTTTTAACCTCATCCCGCTCTACCCGCTGGATGGCTACCAGATTCTCTATACGCTGCTGCCGAGCCGCCAGGCTGTTGGTTTCGCCAGGTCGGCCACTTATGGGCCTTTCATTATCCTGTTGATAATCTTCTTGCTGCCATTCCTGGGGCAAATCTCAGGGCTGGGCAACTTTTTCCTGTTTCACATCTCATACTATATCCTGCTCGGCTCGATGAAACTGGTCTCATTGATCAGTAGCTTCGATATAGCGTCGCTGCAGATTCTGTATGCTGCGATTTAAATTATCATGAATACACTGGTTTATCGTCTCTGGCAGGTGCGCCAGCAACTCGGCTTTGTAGCGCCCTTAACAAATGAGGAACGCCTGGAAGTGGCTTACTGGCTGCCGCAAGCCGCGCTGTCGCTCTTTCAGACGATGTCACGCGCCGATCAGCGGCACGCGCTGCGCGTGTGTCAGGGACTACAGGCGCGTGGATGCGCGGACGAGGAGATGCTGGCAGCGGCTCTGCTGCACGACGTGGGCAAGGCAGGGGGACGGGTGCCATTCTGGACGCGCCCCGTGATCGTGCTAGGCAAACGCTGCGCGCCCCGTCTACTCTCGCGACTGGCGATCTACCCACGCGCCGGGCAATCCAGGTGGCGGCACGCGCTCGGCTGCGCCTGGTGGCATGCTGAAATCGGCGCGGACATGGCGGCTGCGGCTGGGCTGCCGGAGCGCGCCGTACTCTATATACGCACTCATCATCAATCCGGCGGTCCGGCGGCGGAATTACATCTTGTAGACGAGGCTTCGTAGGCCCCAGGGCGACCGCAAGGGTCGCCCCTACCATACTACGAAGCGGAATATCATAGTGTAATGAGGCTTCGTAGATATGCTCAATCAACTTGAACAAGATATGCGCGAGGAATACCCCGACGGCGCAACCGCTGGGCAACAGAGCAATTATGTTGTCCATCTACCCGTCTTCGAGGGGCCGCTCGACCTGCTGCTCCACCTGATAGAAAAGCGGCAGATGGAGATTACTACCATCTCGCTGTTGGCCGTCACCGACCAGTACCTCAACTACCTGCGCCAGTGGCAGCAAGAACAAATTCCTCTGGCCAATATGGCGGCTTTCATCTCCATTGCCTCCCGCCTGCTTTACATCAAATCGCAGAGTCTGCTGCCACACACATCCAAAGAGGAACTGGCAGGCGAGCAGGAGAGCGCGGCAGCCCTGGCTGAGGAATTGCGCGCGCACCTGCTCGAGTACAAACTGGCGAAAGAGATCGCCGGGTATCTGCGCCGGCGTGAAGAAGCGGGCCTGCAAACCTACGGGCGTTCCGGCCTGCTGGCCGGCATCGAGGCGCAGCTCACGTGGACGCCGCCAACGCTGATCGGCTTAGAAGTGAACATGCTGGCGCAGGCATTCCAGCGCATCCTCGAATTGCGCGCGCGTGATGAAGCCAACAGCGCCGCCTTTATCCCCCTTGCCCGCGTGCGCGTCAGCGAGCGTATCGCTGAGATTGTAGACATACTGCGCGCACGTCCTCAACTGTCGCTCTCGGAACTGCTTGAGAACAAGCAATCGCGCCTCTTAATCATCGTCACCTTCCTGGCCATACTCGAATTGTGGAAGCGCGAACATATCACCGTCGCGCAAAACAGCCTCTTCAGCCCCATCACGCTCGAACGCGGTGAACGCTGGGACGATAACGCCCAAATTGACGCAGAAGAAGAATAATTAATCCACTTAAGCATGGCATTGCACACCTATTTCTTTGGCTGAATATGCCGAAAGAGAGATACCAATAAAGGTGGCAATATAAAACAGTGCACATAAGCGCTCAGCGCAATATATGCCCAAAGAGCTGGAAGAAATCTATGAACAACGCTAAACGCAAACAGAAAAATAGCCTGGTAGGCTTGATAAGAAGCCGCCTTTTTTTCGCGGTAAGCTTGCTTGTCTTTGCTCTCCTTTTCAGCTTCCTGGTGAGCATCTATGATTCCAACAGCCAGCATAACCTGGGTGGACAAAAAATTGCCCTGCAAGAGGTGCAGAATGGCATACTGATAGCGATGATCAACCAGGAGACCGATTTGCGCGGCTACATCACCACCGACAGCGCTGCATTCCTTGAATCGTTCAACAATGGCCGGCCGCAATACCTTTTACCCGTGCAAAATCTGAAAGACCAGGCGCAGGGCAGCGATTTTGGCGGTACAAATGCAGCACTGGCGCAGGTGGAGGCGCGGGCGAATGATTGGTATAACAACTATGCCGGAGTGCAGATCAAAAACATGCAATCGGGCAAACTTGCCGTGGCTCGCTCACAAAGTTCTGAGGCGGTCGGCAAAGGATTATTTGATAAGTTTCGGGCTTCAGTGGAGCAACTACAGCAGGCAGTCGATCATGATTTGAACGACATCCAGCTTCAGGTGGAAAAGATTAACCTGATCGCGCTCATCATTGCCTTTTTGTTGTCCGGTGTAGCCATTTTCATTCTGGGCTATACCTTTATCAAGTTTGCCAATATTCTGCTTGAAGAACTCAACCTGCTGAAGACTGCAACCAACAAGCTAGGTTCGGGTGACCTCGCGGCCCGCGTCCAGAAGCTTACGTACGATGAGTTGAACGAGTTAGGCCAAACCTTTAATACGGTAGCCGAAGATCTTCAACGGCAGCAAAACAATCTCAAAGAAAGAGACATCCTGGAAATTGTATTACAACTAAACGCAATCCTTGCCAGCAGCCCCGATTTTAAGACCCTGACACAAGAATTTATGAATAAAGTACTCACATTAAACGAGCTACAAATTGTGGCTTTATACCTCTATGAACCCGAGCCTGAACTGCTGAGGCTCGCGGCGACGCAAGGTTTGGATTATAGTGAGGTGCAGCGGGAGTTTAAGCTGGGTGAGGGAACCATCGGGCGAGTGGCGCTCAACCGCCAGCCGGTCCAACTCATTCGACCGGCAAGCGATGAAGTGGTGGGATTTAAGGCCAAAACATTGTTCGGCACCGTACTTCCGGCGAGCTTTTACCACTTGCCCCTGCTGCACGGCAACGAATTGCTGGGAGTGCTGACCGTTGGCTCGGTTTATGCCATGAACGAAAAAGCCCGCAACGTCTTAAATGTCGTGGCCGGCATCCTGGCAGTGGCGATCAGCAATAGCAAAGCCTATCAACATACCCAGAACTACTCCAAAGAATTGGCAACCCGCAGTCACGAGCTGGAGCGTTTGAACATTGAACTCCGCCACCAGGGTGAAGAACTGACTATATTAAACTCGGCCCTGGAAGAGGCCATACAAGCGCGCAGCCAGTTCCACTCTACCATGTCGCATGAATTGCGCACACCGCTGGCTTCTATTATCGGTTTCAGCCAGATTCTCTTAGACAATGCTGAAAAAGATAAGTTGAGCCAGCAGCACAAGTCCAACCTGGAGCGTATTCTCAAAAATGGCCAGCACCTGCTCGCGTTGATCAATGACGTGCTGGACCTGGCGAAAATTGACGCGCATCAAATGGAGGTTGACGCTGCTCAAGTGGATATGAGAGAACTGCTGACCGGGGTAGTCGAAGAGACCCAGTCCATTGCACTTGCCCGCAACCTGGTCCTGAGAGTAGAGGTAGAGGAAGGAATTGGTTCCCTCCAAAGCGATCCGCTGAAACTCCGCCAGATCTTGCTTAACCTGGTCTCCAATGCCCTAAAGTTCACGGAACAGGGAGAGGTGATCGTCTCAGCGACAAGAGTGCTCTCCCCGAGCCAGAAGTTAGAACGGATTGCGATTGCTGTGAAGGATAACGGGATTGGGATCACTCCGGAGATCCAAAAGCACATTTTCGAAGCATTTTACCAGGCGGATGGGAGTCACACGCGGAAAGTCGGGGGGACGGGCCTCGGCCTGTCCATCGTGAGCCAGTTGACGGCGCTGTTGGGGGGAACGATCGAGGTCAAGAGCACGGCAGGGCAGCACCTTTACGCTGATCCTGCCCATCGATGCCGCTTATGTACAGGCTGAGCAGGAGGTTCCACGCTTGCATCCGGTATTGGAGGAAGTCTCTCTGCTGCTTCCCTCTTCTGAGGATTTCACGCCAGCTTTGCTGCGCGAGCTATTCGCGGTTTCCGCACAGGGAGAAGACGCCGCTGAACACAGCAACGTGATTCTGGCGGTCGATGATAATCCGGATTTGATTGTCCTCATCAAAGCTGCCTTGCAGGACACGCCCTATACAGTCTTCGGAGTACTGGATGCCTCCCAGGTGATGAAACTGGCGCAGGAGTTGCACCCCTGTGCCATCACGCTGGATGTGATGATGCCCAATTTAAATGGCTGGCAAATTCTTCACCAGTTGAAGGCCAATCCGGTTACCGCTTCCATCCCGGTCGTGATGATTACGGTACTGTCGGAACAGGGAACAGGTTACGTGTTGGGTGCGGATGATTACCTGATCAAGCCCTTTAAAAGTGATGTACTGCTCAGTACCATTCATCGCTTGGTGACAAAGCAGATTTCATCTCAAACCGGCCAGCGAGAGACCCAGCCGGTATAGAGACAATACAAAAGACGAAGTGAAAAATCAACATTGTTAGAAGACGCGTATACGACGCGAACAGGGAGAGTGTTATGGACGAAAATACTACTGGCGAACGGAAACAGCATATCCTGGTTGTTGATGATAGCGAGGATATGCGTGAGCTGCTTGGACAGCTGCTCGAAGGAGCTGGTTACCTGGTCGTTTTTGCCGAAGACGGACAGGCTTCCTTGACCCAGGCCAAACTGCACCACCCCGATCTCATCCTGATGGACCTGTCTTTACCGGATATGGATGGATGGGAAGCCATAGGATACTTGCGGAAAATGCGTGAGTTTCGGACCACCCCCATTATTGCCGTCACCGCTCATGTCTCTACCCTGGAAGTAGAACGCGCCATGGCCGCGGGATGTACGGCTCATATCGGGAAACCATTCGATACGAAGGTTTTGCTACAAAATGTAGCCCGCCTGTTGCCGGCCATGGTTAACATGCCCTAGTTATCCACTCGCGGCTTCGGCTCCTGCCTGAATAATCACTAGAACTGCCACTTTCTCGCCTGAGTATACTAAATGAAATGAAGGTGGCAGTAAAACAATGGCACAGAAACGCGGACCGCAATACGTACCCGGTGAGCCAGAAAAATCACAGGGTGATGAACAACAAGAAAACACTGAAGAGGCATTTCGTATCAGCGAAGCCTCCTTGCAGACAGCCTTGCACCGTGCGGAAACAAATTATGCGCAGCTCGAACGCACGAAAAGTCAACTGCGTGCCATCATCGATGCCTCACAAGAGGCCATGCTCTTTCTCTCACCTGGCGGCCGCCCGCTCAGGGTGAACACGCGCTTTACCGACTTCTTTGGGCTTGACGCCACCACCGTGCTTTCGCAATCACCTGAGCAGTTGGCGGCGCTCCTGAAAGGCCTGTTCATTGACGCCGCCCTGCTGGATCAGTCACTGCCCAGGAGCGCCGCGGACAAGGAACGCATCTTTCGCGAACAGCAGGTGCAAGTGGAGCCCGGACGGCGGGAGTTCGATTTCACTTCTCTACCCGTCATGAATGTCGATCAGGCCTATATCGGCCGGCTCTACGTCTGGCACGACGTGACGCATGAACACGAGGTAGATCGCATGAAGTCCGAATTTGTCTCCCTGGTCTCACACGAGCTACGTACCCCGCTTACCTCCATTCAGGGCTATGTTGATCTCATCCTGGCCGATGACACCGTCGGGAATCTGAACGAGTTGCAACGAGAATTTCTGGGGATTGTCCGCAACAACTCCCGCCGCCTGGTGAGCCTTATCAATGACCTGCTGGATCTCTCACGCATGGAGTCCGGCAAGATCGAACTGCACCGCGTACCTCTCGATCTGAACCTCCTCATCAGTGAGCTGGTGCCCTCCTTTCAGCCTAGCTGGAATGCCAGTCGGCAGACATTCACCCTCCATCTACCTGAGGCAGCTCCCATTGTGCTCGGTGAGGCTGACCGCGTGACACAAATCCTCAACAATTTGCTCTCCAATGCCCACAAATATACTCCCGAGGGAGGACGCATCGACCTCTCTGTCGAGACAGCCGGATACGTTGCCCTCGTGGCGATAACTGATAGCGGCATCGGGCTTTCCGCGGAGGATCAAGCACACCTCTTCACCCGCTTCTATCGAGCTCACAACCCCGCGACGGAGGCAGTCTCTGGCACCGGGCTGGGCCTGGTAATCACCCGCTCGCTGGTGGAAATGCAGGGAGGGGAGATCCAGGTTTCGAGTGAGCCTGGTCACGGTTCCACGTTTCGCTTCACCCTCCCCCTCGCCCAACCCGTGGAAACTCCCAGGTTGCCACAGGAGAACTCCCCGGGCAAGCGTATCCTGGTTATCGATGATGAACCCGACATCCGGCGCCTCTTGCAGCACTACCTGGAAGGCGCCGGCTATGAAGTGATAATGGCCTCCACAGGTGCGAAAGCGTTTCAACTCGCCAGAACAGCCCGGCCTGATTTGATTACCCTGGATATGCTCTTACCAGATAACAGTGGCTTGACCGTCCTCGAACGGCTCAAAAGCGATGCTACCACCGCCGACATCCCGGTAATCATGCTGACGATTGTCGATGATGATGGGCAGGGGCATTTGCTGGGAGCCACCGATTATCTCGATAAACCGATCGAGGCGATAGACCTGCTGCAACGCATCACCACCATTTTCGCCGACCAGTCTCATCAGTGCCTCATCCTGCTCGTCGCCCCGGATGATGATAGTCACAAACCACTTGTTTCGGCGCTGCGCCATGCAGGCCACCAGGTAATGATCGTTCCCAATGAGCGAAAGCTTATAGCCCTGGCCAAACGCGCTCACCCCGACCTCATCATCCTGGATGCGGCGGTATCCCCCATTGGTGGACTGGCGTTGCTTCATTCACTGCGGGCCAACCCGGCTACCCAGGCGATACCCATCATCATAACCGGTACCGGGCCTGGGGAAGCGGGCATGCACTGGCATACCTTGACCCCTATCGGCTATGTCGATATCTGGGGAAATCCCAGCCATGTTGAGACCATGGTACAGGTTATCACCCAACGCCTGCAATAAGGCGCAGGTGACTTGTCGACGGCTGCTCCCCGTTCAATCCAGAGCTTGTGGATTATTGCCAGGGCGACCGCAAGGGTTCCCACCACACCACTCAACCGCTTCGCCCTTACTATGAACGGCCCTATGCCGCGCTTCACTCGTAGTCATTGTAAGGGCGGGGGCGGTGTAGGGCTGGGTGGAGACCCTTGCGGTCGCCCTCCTCCCCCAAAATGTGAGGCATTGTCCGGTGGTCGCCCCCGCCTCTAATATCGTCTACATATGGGCAATCACCTCTTGCATGGATGCCTGCGACGGCGCGAGCGGGAGGGTAAATGCGAAGGCGCTTCCTTTTCCTGCTTCAGCGCTCGCCTGCAATGTGCCACCATGCAGTTCCACCAGAGAACGAGTGATGGATGGTCCCAGCAGACCTCCCACTGTTTCTGACGTGCTAGGAGCGGAATCGTGAAAGAAAGGCTGATTAAATGCGGCCACATCTCCAGCAGAAAAGTCCCCGCTGCTGGAGCAGGTAATGCGCACCATCATGGTATCCAGAGCGCCTGTAACGCCTGCCGGCTGCGTTTCCCAGTCTATCCGTCCCTCCAGCGGCGTATGGCTCGCGGCAAAGGACAGGAGATTGGTCAGGATTTGCCCCACGCGATTCTCATCTCCTAGCACAATGAATGGCGCGGCTGCCAGGCGCAGGGAGAGGCGCTGACGCCGCTCCTCGATCTGTGGGCGCATGCTCCGGGTCACATCGCGGATGAGCGAGTGCAGGTCGAGGGGAACCGCGTGGATCACCATAGTCTGTGCTTCCAGCCGTGACATATCGAGCAAATCATTGACGAGCGCCAACAGCCGCCGCGTATTACTCTGGACAATCCCCAGAAATTCCTGTTGTAGTTCGGTCAGCGACCCGGTTTCCTCTTGCTGGATCAGCAGATCCGTATAGCCTTTGATGGAGGTAAGCGGGGAGCGTAACCCATGGGATACCAGGGCGTTAAACTCGGCTTTGAGGCGTTCCGCTTCCCGCTCTCGCGTAACATCGCGCAGGACATACAGCCGACCCAGATAGGCATTGCTGGAACCTGGTACCGGCGTCGAAGAGACGGCCAGTTCTCGATACTGCGGTTCCTTCTGGATCGCCATCGTCGTGTAGCGTCGCTCCTGGTTGGCGCTATCTTGCGCCAGGTCAGCATGGAAGGAGGCCGCGTTGGCAAAGAGAGCTTCCCACAGATGTTGCAAATCAGCAAAGGGCATCCCCACGATTTCTTCAGCGGACATCGCAAAGAATTCGCGAAATGGACGATTGATGGCATGCACTATCCCACTGGCAGAAATGAAGAGAAATGCTTCACTGGAAGCATCAAAAATGGCCCGACTCTCACTTTGGGCGCGTTCCACCAGGGCATACTGGCGTTCGAGGGTGCGCATAGCCTCCTCGATAGTATTCAGATGCTGCTGAATCGCATCAGCCATGCGATTGATAGATTGACCGACCTGGTCTAAATCGATAAAGGTCAGAGAGACAACCCTGGCGCTTTGCTCTCCTTCACCCAGGCGTTCAGTCGTGCTCGTTAAGCGCACAAGTTGCCTTTGGAGCGTCCCCGTAAAGCTTCGCAAGAGCCACAAGAAAGCGGCGTTCGCGCCTACTGCAAGCACGAGGCTGCCGATCACCAGGCTGAGATTGATGGTGTTCACCTGGTTCTGATACACCACCAGGTCTTGCCCGATGGTCACCTGCAATTGGACCATCGCCGCGCGAAATTGAGCAAAGAGGGAACTACCGTTCAGTATGCTCGTATCGGAACGCGCGTCGGTAAGTTTGCCAGCCTGCATTTCCTGGACCTGGGAGATAGCATAATTGTTGTACCATTCATCGGCCGTTTCTTCCACAACAGACAACCCGATAAGCGTATGTTGGAACGGGCCTGTCTGTAGCTGAGTGGTAAGATCCTGCAAGGAGGCCAGGTAGGCTGGACGCCCCAGTAGAAACGGTGCAAGAAACACTGATTTATTAGTGCTTATGTAGTCACGTAACCCGCTCTGCTGGTCGGTCATCGCCTGCAGCATACCATCTGCATCCTCGCGTAACAGCACTTTCTGATCATCCAAGTGTCGCTGGACGTTAAACGCGTACAAACTCGCCCCGATGCCCAGGAGAAACACCACCAGAATCAGGACAAAAATAAGTGAGAGACGCGCATTAAGCCAGTCTACCACGCGAGTGGGACGTTTCTCTCGCACAAACAGGCGCATGAGCGTTATTCTTTCACTGGAGAGGGGGCAGATTCCCGCAGCACCTCTGCGATACAGGTGCGCAGTGCCTGGGATTCAAAGGGTTTGACCAGGTAGCGCGTAGCTCCGCTTTGCAAGCCTTGTTCGATTTCATCCGCCTGACCTTTGGCAGAGAGCATAATAACAGGGGTGGATGCTATCAGCGGATTCTCACCCATAGCGGTGAGTACCTCCAGGCCCGTCATTTCAGGCATCATGACATCAAGCAGCGCCAGGTCTGGCTGCACTTCGCAAATCAATTCCAGGGCGCGCTTGCCGTTCTGGGCTTCGAAGAGGTCGTAAGAACGCAGTAGAAAGACGATCAGGCGACGGATGTCAGCCTCGTCATCGGCAATAACCAGTTTGGCCTTCATGCTATTCATGCTATCCCTCCCTTATGACCCCAGGACGGGGGCTTGTCCCCGCCCTGGGTGTAGTTACCCCTAGTATAGTCCCCATTTCCAAACAAATAAGGTCTGTGCCAGGGCCAATTAAAAGCCGGACGCCCCTTATATGCTCCGACCGGTTCTGCCGATAGAGATAAATGAGTTCACTATCGAGAAAGACTGGCATCCATGCGAAAAATCCTACTGTCGTTGCTGCTTCTATGCGCGCTGGCGACAAGTATTTTGCTCATCTATCATCAACAGCCAGAGGCTGTATCAAGTGGCACATGTATTGATATACCAGCCTCTCCTGACTACCTGAGCTCAAATAGCGAGACCGATGCAATCGCAGCCATCAATAATGCTCACAAGCAAGAAAAACTGTCTCCACTGCGCCTACCCACGAACTATTATCATCTTGGTCCCGTGCAGCAACAATTTATTTTGCTCAACCTTGAGCGCACCGATCGCGGACTACAACCTCTCAAAATGGATGCTGCTCTTTCACAAGTGGCTCTAGCGTATAGCAGGCAATTATCAAATTTGCATTTCTTCTCACATACCAGCCCCATTAGCGGCACCTTCACCGACCGCGTGAATAGTAATCCGGCCACGGCCAAACATTACAGCGCGGCGGCGGAAAACCTCGCAGGAAATCCCGTCGCGGGCGCTGGACCAATGTATGAATATATGTATGATGATTCTGTGGAAGACTGCGGCCACCGGCTTAATATCCTTGATCCTGGACTGACCCTGGTGGGCATCAACTGGGTACGCGGCAGTCAATATGGTAGTATTTCAGCACAGGAATTTCTGACATCTGCTCCCTGGAATCCCTATTCACCCCCGCCTCCCGATACGCTTGCCCCCTATGTGTTTATTGCCGGGCAACCTATCCTCAAGAATTCAATCCTCTCCTGCCGCGCACTGGCCGGAGATAACTTGGGCGTCGTGCGCATTACCTGGTTCCTGGATCAATTCGGCAACCAGCCTTACATTGGTACTACTCGGGCGCTTGCCGTGGGCCATCTCTCGCCAGGCAAGCATACGCTGCTGGTTTATGTCGTAGATGGCGCGCTGAACTATAGTATGACTAGCTGTACATTTATCCTCTAAGCAAATGCAAGAGATGCCAGGGCGACCGCAAGGGTCGCCCTGGAGCCAAACACTCGCCGCTGGCAATAATTCACAAGCCCTTCCATCCAGAACTTGACAGTAGTTGACTCAAAGTTTATAATGTGAACGCCATAAAATCAACAGCATAAAATCAGGTTGAACATACTTAATAAGGAGATAATGAAACGTATGGAAGAGTCCCAGGAGAACCAGCAAGAGCAGGTGATAGAGGAGGATCCAACCGCAGCAGAAGGTAATCACATCAACGAACTGGAGACGCAGCTTGCGCGGGCGCGCCAGGAAGCGGCTGAGTATAAGGATAAATACCTGCGCGAACGAGCCGAGATGGAGAACTTCCGCAAACGACAGGAGCGTATGGCACAGGATCGCGTGCAGCGCGAAAAGAAAGAGCTGATCCTGAAAGTATTGGGGGTGATGGACAACATCGAGCGCGCGCTGCTCTACCAGGAAACGATGGATCGCCAGGCATTGCAGCAATCGCTGCGCATGCTGATGTGGCAGATGAATGAGGTTATGCGCGCCGAAGGGCTGACACCCATCGCCACCATCGGGGAAAGGCTGAACCCCTACGAACATGAAGCCATCGAGGTAGTCGAAAACAGCGACCAGCCGGAAGATACCATTGTAGAAGAAGTAATGAAGGGCTATAAACTGGGCAATGAGACATTGCGCGCTGCCCGCGTCAAGGTAAGCGCCGGGAACAAAGCCGCACAGATGTAAGAGATCGAATGGGGCGGGCGACCACAAGGGATCGCCCCCACCGAGAAGACGGGGCAGGAAATGGATTATAAGGATTATTATAAAGTGCTCGGTGTCCCTAAAAGCGCCAACACAGACGAAATCAAGAAAGCATTTCGCAAGCTGGCGCGTAAGTATCACCCGGATGTTAACCCTGGTGATAAGAAGGCGGAAGAGAAGTTCAAGGAGATCAACGAAGCCTATGAAGTGCTCTCGGACGCTGACAAACGCCGCAAATATGACACACTTGGCCCGAACTGGCAAGAGCAATTTGGCCCCCAGCCTGGCGCGGGCAGGCGCAGTTCCACCTTTCGCACTTCCCCTCTTGATTTTGACTCGCCATCTAACTTTTCAGACTTCTTCGAGGCGCTTTTTGGTCGTTCGGCAACCGGGGCTGCCGGTGGTGTGCGCATGCGCGAAGATATTCGCCGCCGCGCGGGAGACAACATCGAGCAGCCGGTGGAAGTCACCATGCAAGAAGCGTATGTGGGTGGTACGCGCACGTATAACATTCAATCAACAGAGGTTTGCGCTTTCTGCCGCGGCACCGGCGAGGTCGCGGGAAAAGTCTGCACCAATTGCGGCGGCCAGGGGCAGCTCGCGCGCAGCAAACGCATCCAGGTAAAAATACCGGCGGGCGTAGATACCGGCTCACGTATTCGCGTCGCGGGTGAGGGTCAACCGGGCATCGGCGGCGGCCCGCGCGGCGACCTCTACCTGACGATCACCGTCAAATCCGACCTGCTCTATGAGCGCAAAGGCGACGATCTCTATCTCGATTGTGAGGTGGAGCTTGTCACCGCCATCTTAGGAGGAGAGGCGCAGATGACGTTACCCGACGGGCGTAAGTTGATACTTACCATCCCGCCAGAAACGCAGAATGGGCGCATATTCCGCCTGGCGGGCAAGGGCATGCCCCACCTGCGCGGTGACGGCAGTGGCAACCTCTTTGCGCGCGTCAAAGTGGTGCTGCCAATGCAGCTCACTACCGAAGAGCGCGAATTGTTTGAACAACTGGCTCGCAGCCGGGGAGCCTCTTACGTGTAGAGACATCTTGTAGTATAAGGAGAGACATCGTGGACGAGAAAAGTGACGGCGCATGGTATGTCATCAGTATCGCGGCCATCAAAGCCGAGGTACATGAGCAAACTCTGCGCCATTACGAACGCCTGGGGTTGATCTCACCTGCGCGGAAGGGCAATAGCCCTCACAGCCCACGCCTGTATTCTGACACTGATATTGAACGAGTCGTGCATATCCGCCGCCTGATGCGTGACCTTGGCGTCAATCTTGCAGGTGTAGAGGCCATCCTGCACATGAAAGATCGCATGGAGCAAATGCAGCAAGACCTGGAGCGCGAACTGCAGCGCTTGCAAGAACAGCACAGCACAGAAACGCGCAGGCTCAAAGATATCATCGAACGCTTGCAACGCGGCGCGTCATAAGCAGGTCACAACCTTTTTTTTCATGTCTCGTATATATTTATGAAATAAAAATTGTCATGAAAACTGCTTTATGTTATATTGAACATTATTATGAACGTTGCACAGATGTTGTGTGAGGAAAAAACCTATGCCACTTAAACTAAAAGCTGCCCAAAAGACTGATGTAGGACGACAACGCGAGCAAAACGAAGACAGCCCATTTATGTCCATCTCAGAAGATCTAGAGCGAGGCTTATTTATTGTCGCCGACGGCATGGGGGGCTATCGCGCGGGCGAAGTTGCCAGCCAGCTTGCCGTGAATAAGATCAGTGAGTCGCTCAAAGCTCTCCTGGTACCTATATCTGAGCAGCCGACCATCAAACTAACACCAGTTTCCGATGAGCAGACCATCAAACTCGACACTGTAAAAGCCGCCGAGCAGAACGTAAAGCAAAAAACGCGCAAGCTTGCGGAAACTCCAGCTATTAAAAGCATCGATGATCACCTTAAAGCCGCAGTTCGCCAGGCAAACCGCGCTATTTTGAGCTACGGCGAAGAACAGTCAGGGGCGCGCGGGCTGGGGTGTACCGTTACCTCGGTCCTCGTACAGGACGATCAGGCATCCATCGTCAACGTGGGTGATAGCCGTACCTATCTCTACCGTGATGGCACTCTCAAGCCACTCACCAGAGACCACTCGCTTGTCCAGCGATTAGTCGAAGAGAAGCAAATTGAGCCGGAAGATGTGTACACACATCCACAGCGCAACCTGATCTATCGTTCGCTGGGCGCGGGACACAAAAATATTGATCCCGATGTTTTTCATATTCAATTGCAAGCTGGCGATACTTTGCTGCTCTGCTCAGACGGGCTGTGGGAGATGGTGCGACACCAGGACCTGGTGAACATCTTGCAGCAAGAAAATGACCCCCAGAAGATATGCGATACCTTGATCGACCTGGCGAATACTAATGGGGGTGAAGATAATATTACAGCCATCGTGGTGCAGATACGGGCGCGATAAATCGGGCCCCTCCAGAGCAAAACCAGTAATAAGGACTATCGTATGCCTCTCCCAGAAGGTACTATCCTGGATAGAAAATTTAAGATTGTCGGTGTGCTTGGTGAAGGTGGAATGGGTACCGTTTATAAAGTCGAGCAGGTGGATAAGCCTGGCTATTTCCGTGCCGTTAAGGAACTGATCATCAGCCCGAACACTACAGAGGATGAACGCAAATCCGCCATTGAGCGTTTTGATAAAGAGATAGACCTGCTGTTTAATCTCAAGCATCCACGTATTCCCTCCCTGGTGCTCAGTTTTCATGAACGAGGCAACTACTACTTTGTGATGGAGTTCGTGCCGGGGCGCAGCCTGGAAAAGATACTCGAGGATAGCCGCGCGCCGCTGGATGAAGAGCGCGTCATCCGCTGGATGATGATGGTTTGCGAAGCGCTGACCTACATTCACACGCGCATTCCGCCTATTATCCTGCGCGACTTGAAGCCGGGCAATATCATGGTGACAAGCGATGACAACGTCTTCCTCATCGATTTCGGTATAGCTCGCCGCTTCGACCCCAATAAACGCACTAATACAGAGAACCTGGGAACCATCTCCTACGCTTCACCCGAACATCTAGGCTCGATTACAGCGCCTGGACAACGCCGTTCCGCGCAAAACCCCGGCAAGCTGGTGCAGACTGATGCGCGCTCGGATATCTACTCGCTTGGCGCAACCATGTATCACCTGCTCACCAACAAGGAGCCGGAACCAATCCAGACGCCTGCGCAGGGCAGTATCCTGGCAAAAAACCCGCACCTGCGCACCGTGCAGATCAACGGAAAGTTCATCAGCCCGGTGGAACAGGTGATTATCAAAGCCATGCAGCAAGATCCAGCGCTGCGTTTTCAAAGCGCGGAAGCCATGCGAGCCGCCTTACAACATTGTCTTCCCAACCAGGTCTCAACCACGTCACAGGCAGCAGCGACCACCATACACATTCCCAGCATCTCGCCCAACTCGACGATAGTGGTACCACTGCAGGCCGTCGGCATAGTTTGCCCAAAGTGTGGCTATCGCAACCGGCCCGGAGCCAAGTTTTGCAAGCGAGACGGGCAGCCCTTGAAGCAGGGGGCCATCGCAGTGCCGCCGCAGCTCAGGGCTTCCGCCGCCGCGAGGCCAACCGCCCCACCTGCGCCCATTCGCGCCCGGCCCGTCCAGCCAGCGCAGCCAACCCGGCAGGCAATCGCCCAGCCGGTTGCGACACCGGTCAGTTCAGCCGCCAGCAACAACCCGCAGACAGCCTATCGCCTGGGTTTGCAATTTCTCAATAATAAACAATATGCCGAAGCAGTGAACCAGTTCAAGCTGGCGCAGGTCTCCTCCATGCCTGCTTACGATGTGCAATATAATCTTGGCCGCGCCTACCGCCAGTATGGGCAGGCGCTCAAAGACAAGGATAATAAACTGCACATCGAGCAGATGAAACTGGCTGCTGAACATTTCGAGCAGGCCATCGCCGCCAGGCCAGATGCAGTTGATGCCTACTTCCAGTTGGGCATGACCTACAACGACCTGGAGCTATTCGATAGAGCGACCACCGCTTTCACCAACGCGCTGACCTATGCGCCCGGAGACTCCGCCATTTATTATCAGCTTGGCAACACGGCATTAAACCGGGGCTTCACACGGGAGGCCGAGGGATACTACCTGGAAGGGCTAAAAATTAACCCTGACCACGCCCTCATCCTGGTTGCGTTAGGCCGTTTGTACCTCAGAACAAACCAGGCGCCGTCCGCTATCAGCGTGCTGCGCCAGGCCACCCAGCGCGAGCCGGGATTGTGGGAGGGCTGGTTTGAATTGGGCCGCGCTCATATGAAAGCGCGTGAGTGGAAGGTAGCCCTCAGCGCTCTGGAACAGGCGCGACAGTGGAATCCCGACGCATCCACTATTTACAGCGCTATGGCCTCGTGCTATCTGAAAACGAATAATAAGACAGAGGCTCGCCGCATGATGCGCGAAGCTCTACAGCGCAACCCCAATAACCCGGAAGCTAATCGTTTACAAAAACAGTTGTAAAGGAGGGCAGTATGCACTGTCCGTTATGTAATACATTAAATCGAGATGATGCGAAGTTCTGTAAAGGCTGCGGACAGTCTTTGCATCCGTCACAGGCTGCGCCAGCTGAAGCGATGGCTGAGGCGATCAATCACGTCCCTACACAAGAAACGCAGGTCGCGACCGCCGGGCAAGCCGCGTCGACTGATGCAGCGCAGGAGCCAGCGCCGTTGGAAGCCAGCGCGTCTGAAGTATCCCGGCCGGAGGAGGATCCTACTCTTGCGCCTACGCTCATCTTGACGCCGGAGAAAATGGTGGCCTACCATCAACGACGCTGGCAGGAAGCGAGAGCAGCCCAGGACACGCCTGAAGCTGATGCATCCTCCGAGAGCAATTTTGATGCGCCAGCAGTGTCTTCTGCGCCGGCGCAGATAGGCTCTCCGGTCGAACCTGAGCAAGCGCGCAACGCCATAGACTTGCCGGCGCCTATAACACAATCGCAGGACGAACACGACGCAATTCCTATCCCACCTCCCCCGCCGCCTTCAGCGGAGAGCCTGGCCGAGGGTGAAACGAAGGCCGCGCCGGGCGAGGCGGAGAATAATGCCGGCTATGTTGAAAATGCCGGTTATCCAGAGATGGAAAAGGTTGAGACAATGCAAGATTCATCTGAGCATGCATCATCGGAGCAGGCTGAGCCGTCCACGCCAGAGGGCGCGATAAACCAGGTTCCTGCGGCATCCGGTGATTTCGCGTTATTGGCGCTAGGCACCACCCTGCAAGGACGCTATGAGATTAGCCAGGTTATCGCTGACAACCCGCAGGAACACGTCTACCAGGTAATAGACCACCAGGGCTACCAGCGCTGCTGGAACTGCAACTCGGAACACAACGCTGAAGGCGATGATTTTTGCATTGACTGCGGCGCGAGCCTGCTCGACATCCCCTATAACATGCACGAGTATTCCGCCGTACAGAATCAGGAAGATACGCCCGTCCTGCAAGGCAACATCGTTAATACCTTCGTCGATCAGGGGCGCACCTACGTTATCGAACAGATACCGGCGGAACAGAGCGTCTTCCCTAATGGCGTACACTTGCTTGCCGCCACCAGTTCGGACGCTGGCAACGTGCGGCGCAGCGATCCCAACGAAGACAGTTCTCTGGTATTGCAAATACAGCGCATCCACGAGTCAATTTCATCGCCGGTAGGCGTCTACATCATTGCAGATGGCATGGGCGGCCATGATAACGGGCAGCTCGCCAGCCATATGACGATCAACGTCATCGCGGAGCGCATGACGCGTGAATTACTACTCGCGCCGCTCATTGCTGAAAAAGAAGGGGCGCCCGCCAAACCTTTCGATGAAGAAGGACTGATGGCGCTGCTGCATGACACCATTGAAGATGCCAATAGCGCCCTCTGCCAGGTCAATACGCGCGATAAAACCGATATGGGTTCCACCCTCACCGGTTTTATGATAGTGGGCGAGCATGCGTACATAGTTAATGTAGGCGATAGCCGCACCTACATGCTGCGCAACAAGCAACTCTATCCGTTGACGACCGACCATTCTCTGGTAGCTCAACTGGTCGCGAGTGGGCTAATCGAGCCGGATGATGTATATACACATCCGCAGCGCAGCCAGATTTATCGCAGCCTGGGAGATAAACCCAATACGCAAATTGACATTTTCAAACAACAATTGCATCCAGGAGATATACTTCTGAGTTGTTGTGATGGTTTATGGGAAATGGTGCGCAACCCGCAGATCGAAAGCACGCTAAATAACGCGCCCGACCCGCAGACCGCCTGCGAGCAATTGATCGACCTGGCAAATACTAACGGAGGAGAAGATAATATTACCGCGGTTATTGTCTATGTGCAGTAGTGAGCCAGGGCGAGCGCGAGCGATCCACGCATTAATACGAGGACACCCGCAAAGGGCCCTGCTCTACATCAACACCGCCCCCGTCCCTACAATGACTACGGCGGGGGGATATGATATACTACGTCCAGCCCATTTGAAAGGAGTTATATACTATGCCCGGTGAGGTAACGCTTGCGCACCAGGTTGGAAAAGACTTCATGCCTGTTACTGGTGGCAGCCAGCTCGCATATGTACTATTGGAAGCCAAACCAACCGAGATGATGGCGCAGGTACGCATGCCGCTCAATTTTGCCCTGGTGCTTGACCATTCCGGCTCCATGAAAGGCGCAAAGCTTAAGAACGTCAAAGAGGCAGTCAAGATGGTTATCGACCGCCTGGAGCCAACCGACTATGTCTCGGTCGTCATCTTCGATGATACATCCCAGGTGATTATTCCCTCCATGCCTGCCAATGATAAGCCGGGCATGAAGGCCGCCATCGATCAAATCCGCGACGCGGGCGGCACCACCATGTCGCTCGGCATGATCCAGGGACTCAATGAACTGCGCCGCTGGAATATCCCACATGCCATCAATCGCATGATCCTCTTGACGGACGGCGTGACCTATGGCGACGCGGAACGCTGCCGCCAGCTTGCCAGGGATGCCGCCGCCGCCGGTATCGGCATCTACACGCTAGGCATCGGCTCCGACTGGGATGAAGACCTGCTGGATAGCGTCGGACAGATGAGCGGCAGCGGAACGCCTGCCGAATTTATTCGTGATGCCTCGGATGCCCTGAGCGTTTTCCAGCAGCAGTTGCAGAGCGCGGTCGATGTTGCCATTCGCAACGCGACCCTGATCCTGCGCCTGCCCGTCGGCGTGTCGCCCAAAAAAGCCGTTTTAGTACTGCCTATCATCAAAGACTTCGGCCAGAACGTGCTTTCAGATCGCCAGATCGTGATCCCCTTGGGTGACCTGGAGAAAGATAAACCGCAGTCCGTGCTGGTTGAATTGATGATAGACCCACGACCCGCGGGTCTCTTCCGCATCGGTCAGGCGGAACTCAACTACGATGTACCAATCGCCGGCATTGTTGGTGAGAGCATCCGCGATGAGATTAAAGTCACCTTCACCCCGGATGCAAGCCAGGCGGCGGCTGTGAACTCCGTCGTCATGAACTTCGCGGAAAAGGCCAATGCGCATCGCCTCGTCACCCGCGTGCTGGACGAATATAAGCGCACCGGAAAGGCAACCACGCGCCTGGCCCCCAATGTGACGCGCGTGCTGGATGAAGAGACGCAGGCCGCGCTCGAGCAGATCAACCAGGGCCAACAAATTTCGCAGGACCAGGTAAAATCGATAGGCAACAAGACGCGCAAATTGACTCAACGCCTGGATGACATTTTACCTTAACACTTAACACTATGAGTAAGAAATCTGTTTTTTTAGGAGGGTAGCGTATCATGACAGTACGATGTTCTTTAGGCCATGATAATCCCGATGGATCGGCCTTCTGTGATGAATGTGGCGAGCCACTGGCAAGCGCCGCGCCCGTAGCGGTCGCGCAGCAGGCCGCGCCTGCTTCCGCCCCGAATGCTGGCAGCCAGGTATGTCCGTCCTGCGGCGCCGTAAGTCCGGCAGGCGAGGCGTTCTGTTCCAACTGCGGCAGTATGCTCGGCGAAGCAGCGCCAGCAGCAGCGGCTGCTCCAGCAGAGGCTCCCGACTCCACCCCCGCGGTGGCTGCTGCGCCAGCGGCGGCCGCGCCAGCGCTGACGGCGCGTCTGATCGTCGAAGCTGATAACCAGGAATTTGACCTGAGCGGCAAAGACAATATTACGATCGGTCGCGAAGACGCGGTGAGCAACATCTTCCCCGATGTAGACCTGACCCCGCATGGCGGCGAAGAAGGCGGCGTTTCGCGCATGCACGCGCGCATTTTTGTTGAGAATGGCCAGTATATGCTTGAGGACGAGAACAGCACCAATTTCACGTTCATCAACCGGCAGAAACTCGCCGCGAAGACCCCGACGGCTCTGCATGATGATGATGAAATCAGACTTGGCCGCGTGCTACTGCGCTTCAAAGAAGCATAACCCTGGCATTCGCGGTCGCCCTGGTATTGGTACAATCTGCCTCACGATTGACAGCTTGTAGGGTAAACCGCTATAATCTACAAGAAATCAAAAGTGGAGGAGAAACAGGGTCTTTATGAAACGAACCTGGCAACCCAAGCGCATTCCGCGCAAACGTGAACACGGGTTTATGAAGCGCATGTCCACCCGCAACGGTCGTCGCGTGCTTAAAGCCCGCCGCGCCAAAGGGCGCTGGAAATTGACCGTCTAACGTAGTAAGTATAGTAGGGGCGACCCTCGCGGTCGCCCTGGAAAATAAAGCTTGGCGCTCAAACGTGCGTTGCGTCTACGCAAAGGTAGCGACTTTCAGCGGGTCAGGCAGCAGGGGCGGAATATTACATCCCGGCTGCTCATACTCGCGTGGAGTCCAAACGATGTCGCACAACTACGTATTGGCTTCGTGGTCAGTAAACGCATCTCTAAGCTTGCGGTTGAACGTAATTACTTAAAGAGACTGCTTGGCGAAGCAGCACGCTCATTTCTGCCCGCTTTACCGCCAGGCACAGATATCGTGTTCAGCGCCAGAACTCAGGCAAGTACGGCCGATATACATATGCTTGAGCAAGAAATAGGAACGCTGCTACAGCGGGCGAAGTTGCTCGCAGGTTGAGACACTTTTCTAGAAGCACAGAGGACATCGACAGTGAAGTATGTCGCACTTTTCCTTATTCGTCTATACCAACGAACTCTGTCGGTGGTGTTACCCGCGTCGTGCCGCTTTACCCCCTCATGTTCGCACTATGGATATGAGGCCATTGAGCGCTTTGGCTTTTTTCGTGGAGGGTGGATGACCCTGAAACGTATCGGTCGTTGCCATCCCTTTTATCATGGCAATCTCTATGATCCAGTCCCAGAACGCCTGGCTGACTAGATCGAGGAAGACAGGAGAAAACTCGTGGGTCAGATAGGCTACTTTTTTAACCTCATCTTCACCTTTCCCATTTTCAATGTGTTGATTCTGCTTGATCGCGTGTTAGGCGACTTTGGCCTGGCCATTATCCTGCTGACCGTGTTGATTCGCCTGGTTTTGTTTCCATTGACACTGAAGCAACTCAAATCCACCAAGGCCATGCAGGCTATTCAACCGTTGATCGCGGATGTGAAGAAGCAGTATCCCAAAGATCAGCGCGCGCAGCTTGAAGCGACACAGGATATTTATAAAGAATATGGCATCAACCCGGCTGCCGGTTGTCTGCCGTTGTTCATTCAACTGCCGGTAATCTACGGGCTATATAACTCACTTAATACGGTGCTGAGAAATCATCCGACGGTGAATTCCCTTAATAGCATCATTTACCCGTTCCTGCCCCATTTGAGTAGACTACCAGATGCTAATCTGAACTGGTTTACATTTATTAACCCGCACTGGTTTATTAGCCTTGGGCAGGCAGACCCTACACATATCCTGCCGGTACTGGCTGGCCTGGCCACTTTCATCCAACTACGCATGTCACAGCCGCGCACTACTGCTGCAACAAAGAACGCAATGTCGCAGCAGATGCAGATCATGCAATTTATCATGCCGGTCATCACGCTAGTCTTTGCCTTGACTTTCCCTGCTGGCCTGGCGCTCTACTGGACAACCACCTCGATCTTTAGCATGGTGCAGCAATACTTTGTCACCGGCTGGGGTTCCCTGTTCCTCCGACCATCGTTTCTCCCGGCGGGACTCGGTGGGGACAGCAGTAATGGTAAAAGCAAGAGTTATACAGGCGACCAGCGCAAAGAGACGAAGATCGTTGAGCAGGCCGCTAACTCCGATAAGAAGAATGACAACGGCAATGCCGGGCCGGTAGGACGCAAGCTGTCTACTTATGCAAATGGTACCAACGGTAACAGTCCCAACGGCGCAAGCAGCACGCCGGCGCGCAGACGCGCGCGGCCCGGCAGCGCATCAGCGCGCCGGCGCAGCAATGTTCCCAGGCGCAATCCATCACGCAGTTAACTGGCGCTCGGACGCCGTTCGTGCCTGATATTGAAATAGAGGGAGGCAACAAACAGTGGAAAGTATAGAGGCTAGTGGTAAAAGTGTTGATGACGCGGTATTGCAGGGCTTGGCGCGTTTGAAAAAACGCCGGGATGAGGTTGAAATCGCCGTCTTGCAGGAGCCTGCTCGCGGCGCCTTTGGCATTGGCAACAAAGAAGCGCGTGTGCGCGTCACCGTGCGCCCGCACAATGTGGGCGCGGTGATTACCCCCGAAATGGCGGATGCGCTGCTCGGCCCGGTCGAGGGCGATGCCGAAGAAGAGATATACGGGGAAGACGATGAAGCCGAATTCGAGGATGGTGTTGAAGAGAGCGATGTCGCGGAAGACGAAGTTGAAGAATATGACGACGATGAGTACCAGGACGAAGAAGAGGATGGGTTCATAGAAGGGGAACTAGAACCTGAGGAGTTTTCCTCCCCACTTCCGACCGCGGCAATCACCGCTATGATATCCGACATAGGTGATATCAGTGTAGCTGAAGGCGAAATGCAGGAGGTCGAGACCCCCAGCAACGAGGATGTAGAGATCACCGCCGATGTCTTGCAGCATATTTTGCAGTACATGAATATTCGCGCCGTTGTCCAGGTGCGCTCTGCCAATCCACTAACGCTCAATATTCAGGGCATCAACGAAAACCTGGGGCTGCTCATCGGGCGACGCGGTGAGACGCTTTCGGCTCTCCAACTGCTGGTCAGCCTGATTGTGGGACATCGCACGAAGCACCGCATGCGCATCATCATCGACGCGGAAAACTACCGCGAGCGCCGCGAGGAAAACCTGCGCTCGCTCGCCCTGCGCGTCGCGCAGCAGGTGCGCAACTATCGCCGCTCCATCGCGCTCGAGGCTATGCCGCCGCACGAACGCCGCATTGTCCATATCGCTCTCGCCGAGAGCAACGACATCAGCACCGAGAGCATCGGCGAAGGAGATGAGCGCCGCGTGGTCATTTCTTTGAAACGCCCTGGTCGCTAAATCACTGTATGAGGAGGATGCCATGCCTTCCATTATCCAGCCTCCTCATACAGGAAACCTGCCTGATTTCCTCACTATCGGCCATGTCACACGTGATATCCACACCGAAGGTCCATTCGCGCTCGGTGGCACTGTAACTTTTGCTGCCCTGACCGCCTACCGTTTAGGATTAGCCGCCGCCATCGTAACCTGCGCCGACGCGGAATTGATGAAACAATTACCAACGCTCCTGCCGGAGATCGGCCTGGCCGGTTATGCATCACAGGAAACAACCACTTTTGTCAACACCTATCAAGAGGGCTTTCGCACCCAATTCCTGCAAGCCAGGGCCAGTGAAATTAGCGACACGGACATTCCTGCGTCCTGGCAGAATGCCCCAATCGTCTTATTTGGCCCGCTGGACCAGGAGTTTACTTCAGCGCTGGTGCGCCATTTTCCACGCCGCGCAGGCTCTATCCTGGCCGCCACTCCACAAGGCTGGCTGCGTCGCTGGGATGAGGATGGGCGCGTCCGGCCCACGCCCTGGACGGCAGCCAATGAGGTTTTACCACTGCTGGATGCGCTCATCCTCAGCCACGACGATTTGCTGCCAATCGCCGATGGCAACCGCGCCGAAGCCGATGCAATACTGGCGCAATGGAGTATGCTGGTCCCGCTCTTGGTCGCAACCGACGGCAGGCACGGCGCGACTCTTTTCCAACATGGCAAGACGGAAAGGTTTCCTGCTTACCCTGCTGTCGAAGTTGATCCCACAGGCGCGGGCGATGTCTTCGCGACCGCTTTCCTGGCGCACTTTTACCGGCACAGAAACCCGCGCCAGGCGGTCGATTTCGCAAACTGCGTTGCTTCCCTCTCCATCAAACAAGTGGGAACCACCGGCATTCCAACCATGGAGATGGTGCAACAAAGGATGAACAATGAAAAAGGATGACTGCAAGGATCGCCTGAAAAATCCCGTTTGTCAGATTTCTTGTTTGAGTTTAATGTTCGTCTCACCTTCCACAATGAATACGATGCGCTCGCACACATTTGAGCAGTGATCGCCAACACGCTCCAACTTATGAGCAATCCACAGCATATAGGTAGCGCGTTGCAAGATGCGGGAGTCGCTTTGCAGAGCTGGAATGGCGCGGGCTCCCTCGAGCATAGTCATTAAATCGTGACGCACCAGGTGATAGCGCACATCCACCACGTCATCTTCTTCCCAGATATAGCGAGCAGCTTCGGCATCATGCCGCGCGAAGGCATCCATTGTTCCCTGCAAAACGCGCCGCGCCTCCTTGCCCAGTTCAAGCATACTACGCAGCACAGACGCTTCGTTGATCTCATCAGAGTCGTGTGTGGATTCGCTTGAACCTGCTCTAGTCCCGGTTGACGCCCCATTAGAGCCGCGCAGAGGAGTCATACGCAGGATAATCTGCGCAATACCAGCAGCGCCATCACCGGTACGCTCCAGGTCGCCCACGATTGAAAGAGCAGAAGTGAGAAAACGCAAGTCACGCCCGCCGAGCGGTTGTTGCAGGGTTAAGAGGCGAATAGTATGTTCCTCAACAGCGGCGCGCAGGCTATCAATTATAGCGTCCGCTTCGATTACCATGCCGGATTTGGCCAGGTCACCTGTTTCCAGCGCTTCAAGGGCTTTCCCCAGCGCGTCATCCACCAGTTCGCCCAGTTTGATAATCTGGTCATTCAGGTCTTGCAGCTCTTTATCTAAGATAGTTCTTGCCATTTCATCGCTCCTTTTCATTCATTAACACTAAACAAAATGTAACACATTTTCCGCAGAAAAGATAGAGTTATATGGTAAATACTCGTTCTATTCCTAAAGGATAAGTGCTATAGACAGAGCTATTTGACACTCAGGTTGAGATGATGTTACAGTAGCATGGAATCTTGAAGTTCAAGACCAGACAAGAAAGAACAAGAATTATCATGTCAACGAAACGACTACTGGGCGTCTTCGCTCACCCCGACGACGAGGGAACGACGAGCGGCGCGCTGCTCTATTATAGCACGTTAAATGTTGAGCCGGGCCTGGTTTGCGCGACGCGCGGCGAAGTTGGTGAAATCGCCGATCCAGCGCTGGCTACGCCGGAGAACCTGGGCCAGGTGCGCGAAGGCGAGATGCGCGCGGCGGCTGAAGTACTCGGCGTGCGTAACCTGTGGTTCCTGGATTATCGCGATTCGGGTATGGCTGGCACACCGGAAAACCAGGACCCGCGCTCGTTGACGCAGGTCGGCGCAGCCGATGCAGTGGGCAAGCTGGTCGCCATCATTCGCCAGTTCCGCCCGCAGGTGATGGTCACATTTGATGAAACTGGCGGCTATGGACACCCTGACCACATCGCCATCTATCGTCATACCACCAGCGCCTTTTACGCGGCGGCGGACGCCGTGCAATATCCAGAACACGGCCCGGCACACATGGTCTCCAAGCTGTACTACTCATCTTTTCCGCGCAGCTTCCTGCGCCAGATGTCGGATTTGATGCGCGAGCAGGATTACCAGGGCTTTTTCACTAAACTCGATCCTGAAAAACTGGGCCTACCCGACGAACTGATCAGTGTCAGGCTCAACGTGGAACCCTGGCTGGAAACCAAAAACCGCTCCTGGGCCATGCATCGCACGCAGATGGACCCGAACAACTCCCTGGCACAGCTCCCCCAGGAGATGCTGCGCAAGTGGCGCAGTTTCGAGTACTATCAACTGGCTGCCACGCGCGTCGGCCCCGACATTGAGGGCGAGAACGACCTGTTCGCGCGGGTGTGAGCCCAGGATACAACGATGAACTTGAAAGTGCATGAGAAGATATTA
>DATGGW010000484.1:0-2297 GCA_035308345.1 Ktedonobacteraceae bacterium
AGGCCATTGCGCAGGTAGAACTGGATGGCGGGATAGTTGATGTTCTGCGTCTCTAAGAGAATGGCTCCGCAGCCGCGATTACGCGCCCAGTCGGCGGCGCAGTTGAGCAGAAGGGAACCGATACCGTAGCGGCGGAATTGACGCCCTACAATGATATCCTCGATGCGCGCCACCGAGCGCCATTCTTCGACATTGAGCAATATCACTCCTGCGACCTGCCCATCGGCCAGGGCCACGTAACCGCCATGCACGCTGGCGAGTCTGGCTTCGACCGCTTCGAGCGTGGGCTGATAGGCGCGTAAATCTTTGTAAATGGGCAGATCCATGGGCATCTCGCGCAGTTCAAAGGCGAGCGCAGGTTGGTCGGGAGCGCTTGTCTGTCCGTCGCCCTGCGCAAGATGGCCATGCACATGCAGCGTATAGATTCGATCCGTCTCAAAACTGTAATCCAGCGTGTGCAGAGCGGGCGCGTCAGCCATCTCTACTGCGCGCAGTTCAACATGCGCACCGATTTGTGGTGCTGCTCTCTCCATGAGAGGACTTCCCCCTTTTTCAGGTATCGTTATTTACTTGTCAATGCGCATGGCTGCGCCTCTATGGAATGGGGAAGGTATAACCTGCCGCCTGCGCTCCCATGCATGCCGCACCCACTACGCCTGAAAAGTCTCCCAGTTTGGCGCGCATAATTTTGGTGTCGCGGGCTGCGTTTGACAGTGCGGTGATACGGGCGCGATGCAGTGCGCGTTCAAAAAGCAGGTCGATAGCCTCGATTACGCCTCCACCCAGGATAATACACTCTGGATTATAGAAGTTCATGACCGACGCCAGGCCATAGCCGAGGTAATCGGCAGCCTCCGTGACGCATTCAATCACAAGGGCATCATTATGTGAAATCGCGCTGGCAAGCGTACCAGAGCGGATGATTGTCTCGCCTTCTTTTAACTGGTGCTCCGCGTCATCAGCCAAGATGGATGAGCGGCCATGATGGATTTCTGACATGATGGCTTTGGTGATAGCCGTGCGCGAAGCATAGGCTTCAAGACAGCCGCGACTGCCACACGGGCACAGGCGGCCTCCCGCGTCAATAGTCATATGACCGACCTCACCTGCGGTTCCGCTCAGGCCGGTATACAAGCGTCCATTCTGCACAATACCCCCACCAATGCCGGTGCCAACAAACACGCAGATGAATGTTTTATATCCCTGTCCCGCGCCATAGAGATGCTCGCCCATGGCGGCCACTTCCACATCATTGCCGACCGCGACAGGCTTGCCAAATTGCTTGTTAAGCTGTTCGCGCAGCGGCATATCTTTCACACCAAGATTGGGCGCATCAACGACTACACCCGCTTTGCGGTCGATCTGCCCCGCTGCGCCCACACCAACCCCGACAATACTGGAGTTGGCTGGCAATTTCGCATCCTCAATCGCCTTTGTCGACAGGTCCGCTATGCGCTGTGAAACAAATTCCTGCCCCTTTTCGGCGCGGGTGCGCTTGCGAGCAGATGCGACTACTTCACCGCTGGTGATATCAACCACAGCCGCCAGGGTTTTAGTTCCCCCCAGGTCGATACCCAGGGCAAACGTTTTCTGTTTAGCCATATTACCTCCAGGCGCGATAAATCACGCCCCTACAAACCATAATTACGTGCCTGCAAACGGCAGGCTCAGACCAGGATCAACGTCCAGGTCCAGGGCGTGCTGCTCGCCTCTAAGCAGGTGAAAGAAGGCAGCGCTGCCGATCATGGCAGCGTTATCGGTGCAATAAGCAACCGGCGGGTAGCTGAGGCGGATACGCAGGGGTCGCAATTCCTGTTCCAGCCGCGCGCGCAGGCTGGCGTTGGCGGCGACTCCACCGGCCAGCAAGACCTGTTTCACATGATATTCCTGAGCCGCCAGGCGTGTTTTGACGGCCAGCACATCCACCACCGACTCCTGGAAGCTAGACGCCAGCAGGGCCACGTTTGCGCCGCCCTTTTGCGCGGCAGCCTGCGCTCCCATACGCGTATACTGGCTGACCTGTGTATGCCCCTTCTCACCGGTCGTTACGCCTGCCTGTTGCTCACCCGCAGCGCCCTCCGCCAGGTGCAGCGCCGCCGTTTTGAGTCCGCTAAAACTAAAATCATAGGTGCCGCGCAGCCATGCCCGCGGCAAACGATAGGCGCTGCGAGCCAGCGAGACCGTCTTGCCCTGCTGTACGAGTTCTTCTTCAACACGCTGCGCCGCCTGCTCGATGGCCGGGCCGCCGGGATAGCCCAGGCCCAGGATACGCGCCACTTTGTCAAAGGCTTCTCCTG
>DATGGW010000485.1:0-17750 GCA_035308345.1 Ktedonobacteraceae bacterium
CTGTCGTCGTCAACGGGCTGGACGATCTATGTGAACGGCCAGAAAGTAAACACCGATTTCAGCCATCTCCAATTGACCGCTCACGAGTTGATTACTGTTATGTACAATAGTCCCGGTGAGAAGCCGGATACGAGCTATAGCTGGGCGCCGGGCCTGTAACGAAGGAACTCGACCAATGCCGGAGCGCACCATCTACTTTGACCATGCCGCGACGACCGCGCTTGACCCGCGCGTGCTGGATGCGATGATACCCTACTTTACAACCGAATATGGCAACGCGAGCAGCATCTACACGCTGGGCCGCCATGCCATGCAGGCCATCGATAGCGCGCGCGAACAGGTGGCGGAGATACTGGGATGTCGTCCAACCGAGGTGACGTTTAATGGCTGCGGTTCCGAAAGTGATAACCTTGCCATCAAGGGTTTGGCCTTTGCTTCTCAAAAAAAGGGCAACCACCTGATTACATCGTCCATAGAACACCATGCCGTGCTGCATACCTGCCAGTACCTGGAGCGTTTTGGCTTCAAGACCACCTATCTCCCGGTGGACAACTATGGGCGCGTTGATCCCGACGAGGTCGGCCACGCCATCACCGACCAGACTGTCCTCGTTTCAATCATGTATGCCAATAATGAGGTGGGCACAATCGAGCCCGTGGCGGAGATTGGGCGTATCTGCCGCGCCAGGAAAATTCCGTTCCATATCGATGCTGTGCAGGCGGGCGGCGCGCTGCCTATCGATGTTGCAGCGCTGAATGCTGACCTGCTCTCGCTCTCTGCCCATAAATTCTACGGGCCAAAGGGTGTGGGTATCCTGTATAACCGCCAGGGGGTGCGCCTGTTGCCACAGTTGCAGGGCGGCACGCAAGAACGCGGCAAGCGCGCCGGTACCGAGAACGTGGCTGGCATCACCGGGGCTGCCGCCGCGCTGCGCCTGGCCTATGATGAATTACCGCAGGTGACGCCGCGCATTATCAAACTGCGCGACCGCCTGATCGCAGGTCTGCTTACCATACCAGGCAGCCATCTGACAGGCCATCCAGTCGAGCGCCTCCCAAACAACGCCAGTTTCGTTTTTGAAGGGGTCGAGGGCGAATCCATTTTGCTCAGCCTTGACTTGCTGGGCATAGCTGCTTCTACCGGTTCGGCGTGTACCTCCGGTTCGGTCGATCCCTCGCACGTGTTGCTCGCTATGCAGGTACCTGTCGAACTGGCGCATGGCAGCCTGCGCCTGACGCTGGGCAAAAACAACACGAATGATGATGTAGATGTGATGCTTTCTGCGCTGCCGGGTATTATTGAGAAGCTGCGACAATTACGATAACAGTCTCTTCATGATCCATTTCCGCGCCTGCGCTGCCTGGATGTCAACTGCGGCATGCACGAGCGGCCCACCCATGAGGCGCGGCGCCACAAAGCCTTGCAGCGGGCCATGCACCAGCACTCGCATCGTCATCTCTTCAAAGCGCAGCAGTTCTGGCGCGCATAATGCCGCGATGGTAAGCGGGTCGTGTAACGTAGGATAGGCGGATCGCCAGCGCGGGCGGCGCCGCTGCCAGACCTGTATCAACTGGCTGAGCAGACGTGTCTGAGGCGCATCATCGCGGCGCAGCCGCTCGATATCGCCCGGTATGAGCTGGCAGCGCGTGGTGATATTCCAGCCGAGCAGGGTAATGGGCACGCCAGCCGCCAGCACGATCTGAGCAGCTTTTGCATCGCTGCGCACGTTCCAATCAGGCCAGGGAATGCCGCTTGTTCCCCCCATGACGATGATTCTTCGTATAGCCATGACAAGACCTGGTTCGTTCACAAGGGCGGTGGCGATGTTGGTCAGTGGACCAATGCAGAGCAGGGTGAGGCGACCAGGATTGGCTAATGCTCTTTGCGCAATCAGCTCTGGGCCGGAGCAGGCGCTAATGTCGCCGGATTCGCAGGCATCGAGAATGGCGGCCAGGGGAACGCCGGAGGGGCGATGCCGCAAGTGCAGTGGCAGAGACTGGCCAGCAGCGACAGGGATATCATCGCGTCCAAAGTTGAGCAGCAGGTGTTTTGCCAGGCGCGCGCGCAAACGGGTATCGCCGAAAACGGTTGTTATACCTTGCAACTCGATCTCCGGCGAGCGCAGCGCTAAGGCAAGGGCAAGCGCGTCGTCGATGTCGTCGCCAATATCGGTGTCGAGCAATACCAGGTGTTTGTCTCGAATGGATTGGCCTGCCTGTATATCTTGACCGGACTGCGATTGGCTCATCGACAAACATTCCTCTTATATGTTACAGTGATTGTGTGAGAGGTTATGTCCGGTCAGAGGCGAGACCGACGCCTTTGCCAGTTGTCATAAGACTACCACAGTCGCGATAAAACACGCAAACACGACAGGGCTGTCGAGTACATGTCGCAACAACAAAAGAAGGTGATGGAGCTATGGATACGCTCAAACGTGAATTGCTGGCGCAGCGCGTGCGCCTGGTCAAGCCATCTGGAATACGCAAGTTCTTTGATATCATCAACACCATGCCCGATGTGATTTCGCTGGGAGTCGGGGAGCCGGATTTCGTCACGCCTGAGCATATCCGCGCGGCTGGCATACGCTCGATTGAACAGGGACATACGCGCTATACATCAAACTACGGCATGCTGGAACTGCGCGAAGAAATTTCCGCTATGCTGCAGCGCCGCTATGGGCTGAGTTATGACCCTCATACTGAAATTCTCGTGACGGTGGGAGTCAGCGAGGGTGTGGACCTGGCCATGCGCACGCTGATCGATCCCGGCGACGAGGTAATTTCCCCTGATCCAGGCTATGTCGCATATGAAGCCGACATTGTGTTCGCCGGGGGCAAACCTGTACCCGTTCCCACATATGCAAAATTTGATTTTAGCGTGCGCGCCTCGGAAATCGCCGCCGCAATTACGCCGCGCAGCAAGATGATCCTGATTGGCAATCCAAATAATCCCACCGGTGCGGTCGTGCCGCGCGCCGAACTGCAGGGTATCGCAAAACTGGCCCAGGAACATGACCTGATCGTAGCTATAGACGAGGTGTACAGCCGCCTGGTGTATGATACAGAGCATGTTAGCATCGCCGCTATGCCGGGCATGCGCGAACGCACTGTGCTATTGGATGGCTTCTCCAAAGCGTATGCGATGACCGGTTGGCGCATCGGCTATGTCGCTGCTCCAAAGGTAATCCTGGAAGCCATGCTGAAAGTTCATCAATATGCCATCATGTGCGCCGGAACCGCGCCGCAGGAGGCAGCGTTAGAGGCGCTGCGACATGGCGAAGAGGATGTTCAGCACATGCATGATGCATACGATAGCCGCCGCCGCATGTTCGTTGATGGCCTTAATCGTATCGGTTTGCCTACCTGCGAGCCGCGCGGCGCGTTCTATGCCTTTCCGAATGTCGCATCGTCGGGAATGACTGACGAAGAGTTTGCAGAAAAACTGCTCTTCGAGGAACAGGTAGCAGTTGTTCCCGGCAGTTCGTTTGGCGCGGCCGGCATTGGCTACGTGCGCTGCGCCTACTGCACCGCCTACGACAAGCTGGAAGAAGCGCTGCTGCGTATAGAACGCTTCTTGAAGAATCATAGATAAGGGATTCTCTCATGCCAGAAAAGAGGATTACAACTGGCCTGTACACTCGTTCCGAGGAAATCCCAGATGAGCGTTTTCGCTTTTTCTGCGCGGAGTGCGGGAATCCCATAGAGGGATTCCCCTACCTGACCACCTGGCATGGCTGGTGCGCTTGCTTCGATCCCTGGGACTTCTGCTCCGAGGAATGCTGGAACAAGAGTGAATTGCTGAACCCCAAGAACTGGCCCCCACCGACGGGCAAGTGGTAGTAGCTACTCGGCCACTGGCCCCCAATGGCCGGCTGCACGGTCGCGCTTCAACTCGAACAGGTTGGGCTGGCGCAGCGCCCAGGCGGTGTAATCCCATAGTTCACCGGCCTCTTCGCCGCGCGGCACATCCTGGATGATCGGACCGTAGAAGCCAACATCCGAACCATCAATGGCGATAGTTGGCACGCCAAAGGCGCGATAGCGCTGAACCGCCTCGTTATGATCGTCGAGTACATCCTGAATGGTGCTCTCGTCATCAAGTGCAGCATCAACCAGTGTAGGATCAAGGTCCGCTCTTTGCAGCGAGGCGCGCACTACATCAAGCAGCCGGATATCTTCGCCGTATCCATGTCGCGCTGCTCCCAGCGCAAAGTATAACCGCTCGACTGCATCATTGCCCTGCTGCCGCCGTACCAGCGCCATTGTACGATGCGACAGCCAGCTTCCACTCGACTGAAAATCGGGAGTTACTCCCTCTTTACGATTAACTACTTCCAGGCTGAAGAAACGCCAGGTGATATCGATAGGGCGCACCTTGCGCGCCTCGCGTATCCACAAAGCTGTACGCCATGCCAGGGGACATGCCGGGTCAGAGTGGAACTGAACATGGGCTGGTGTTGTATCTTGTTGCATGATCGAGTAAAGTTCTCCCTCTATTATGTCTTATGTGAACAGGTTAATACAGCCTTGTATCGCTTCATTTTGTGAAGTGATACAAATTAAGCATATGACGCAAAAAGAGGAAATGTCAAGAATAAAGGAGTGCTCAAAAACGTTGACAAGATAACAGCAAATCTGTATACTTTTATCATAAACCATCACATCTCGTCGATCAATGCGCTATATGATTGAGCGAGTCGTCGTCCACTTCCTATGAATGGATAGCTATGCTAAAAGATATACGGCATCTTGATGTTCTGGTCATTGGTGGTGGGGTGGTGGGAAGCGCCATCTTGCGCGAGCTAGCGCGTTATCACGCGCGCGTGGCTTTGTTGGAACGCAACCCCGATGTTTGCGAAGGCACCAGCAAATCCAACAGCGCCATTGTGCATACCGGTTTCGATGCGCCTCCTGGCACGCTCGAAGCGCGGCTGCTGGCGGAAGCGCGCGAGTTGTGGCCTCAGATAATTGAGCATTTGCATATCCCCTACCTGCAAACTGGCGCGTTGATGATCGCCAGCAGCCAGGAAGAACTCGACACGCTTGAAAACGAGATCATCCCCAAAGCTGAACGTAATGGCGTGACGCTCCAGCGTTTGACGCGCGAGGAAATACTTGAGCAAGCTCCCTATGTCAATCCCGCGATCCTGGGCGGCGCGTTAGTGGAGGATGAGGGTATCATCGATCCTTTCTGGACGACGCGCGCCTACTGTGAAAACGCTGCCCTCAA
This sequence comes from Ktedonobacteraceae bacterium, assembly GCA_035308345.1. GTDB lineage: Bacteria > Chloroflexota > Ktedonobacteria > Ktedonobacterales > Ktedonobacteraceae > CF-113. The sequence continues at coordinate 5,233 of DATGGW010000485.1, forward strand.
CGGCGCGCAGGTCCTCACGAATGAGTCCGTGACCGGCATTACTATAGAAGATAGCCAAATCTTCGTGCGCACAACCAGGGATCTGACCTTCGCGGCCTCGATGGTCATTAACGCGGCCGGTCTCTGGTCTGACGAGGTGGCGCGGCTGGCCGGAGATTATTCTTTCACGCTCACGCCGCGCAAAGGCCAGTTTATGATTGTCGAAGAAGATCACGGCGTTTCGCAGATTATCCTGCCCGTTCCCAATCGCATCTCTAAAGGCATCCTGGTTACGCCGATTGTCTTCGGCGGCGTGCTGCTCGGCCCGACGGCGGAAGATGTGCAAGATAAAAGCGATCTCGCGACGACTGCCGGGGGCTTGCAGCAGATTCGCCAGGGCGTCGGCAAGCTGGTACCCGCCATGGCGGAGGCGGCCAGCGTGCGCCAGTTCGCCGGTCTGCGAGCGGTGAGCAGCACAGGTGAATACATCATTCGTCCATCAACGGTGAGCGCGCGCCTGCTGCACGTGGCGGGCATTCGCTCGACCGGTTTGTCAGCCTCTCCTGCCATTGGGCGTTACGTGAGCGAACTGGTGCGCGACCAGCTTGGACTGGCGCTGCGCGATGACTTCGTTGAGGAATTGCCAGAATATTTAACCGGGACGCACGCCGGTGACGGTGATGTGATTTGTCTTTGCCGTTCAATCACGCGCGGCGAAGTGCTGGCGGCTCTGCGCAGTCCGCTGCCCCCTGAGACGCTTGATGGCCTCAAGCGCCGCACCGGCGCGATGCTCGGCGATTGCCAGGGCAATATCTGCCTGCCGCGTTTGATGATGCTCTTCCAGCAGCAGCGCGGGTGCGACCCACTTGTCTTGAATAAGCATTACGATGGCTCATCTCCTGTTGTGGCTCGTATCACTGAAGGGCGGTCGTCGACGAAAGGCAAGGAGGTCTAGATGAGCGAGGTGTATGAGCTGGCTATTGTCGGGGCCGGTTTGAGCGCATTGAGCGCCATTGCTGATGGACTGGGACGTGAGCGAACGATAGTCCTGGATTATCAGGAGGAAGCGGGCGGTTTTCTGCGGCATGCCTTGCCCGCTCCTGGTTTTGAAGTGCCCTGGGAATTGATGCGCTCAACGCGCTTGCCGCAAACGATACGCGCCTGTTTTAGCGCGACGGTGGTCGGCCTGCTGCCTGCTTTTGAAGCTGACGAACCGCATATGCTGGTTGTGCGACAAAAGCAGGGGACCAGTGAGATACAGGCTAAGCGTGTCTTGATCGCCTGTGGTGGACTGGAAATCACTCGCGAGCACGCGCAGGTTCCCGGTTCGCGTCCCGCCGGGGTTATGACACCCATCATGGCCCACCAGCTTCTCGCGCAAGGCTACCTGCCCGGAAAGCGGGCCATCGTCTATGGCGATGCTCGCTATACCAGGGCTACCGCGCAGAGGCTGGCCAGCGCGGGTGTTGATGTCTCGCTTATCACTCCGTCGGAGGCGAAGTTGATTGCTATCGAAGGTTCACCACGCCTGCAGCGGGTGGCACTCAGCCGCGCTGGAGAAACGTACAGCGTGGAGGCCGACATGCTCGTGTTTGGCGTGGGTATGATGGCCAATACACACTGGCTCAAAGGCAGCGGGATAGATACAGCACCGGATGGTAGAGTGCTGGTGGATGCTGACTATCAGACGAATGTAGCTTGCATATACGCGGTCGGTACGGTCATTGCCCCCTCGCTCGATCATATCGATTCGCTGGCAATGGGAAAGGAGGTGGCGTCACTTCTACTCGGAGGAATACTATGAAGTTGCAAGGCATGGTTACGGTCAATGCTCCGCAGGAAAAGGTCTGGCAGGTTTTTATGGATCCAGTGCAACTCTGCAAGGTCATACCGGGCTGCGAGCAGGCGCGGCAACTGGATGCAACCCATTATGAAGCGGTACTCTCGGTCAAGGTGCAGTTCATGACCATCCGCTCGCAGGCGAAGGGTACCCTGTTAGAGGCTGTTGCGCCCCGCCACCTGGTGGGCGAACTGGTAGGCGAACCAACGGCGATGGCCGGAGCTTTTCGCGCCAGGGTAACTATCGATCTTGCTCCCGCGGACGGCGGGACCAGTATCCAGTATGCCATGAACCTGACCTTGCTGGGACGTCTCGCCAGCCTGGGTGAAGCCATTGTGCGTTCAACCTCGAAACAACTCACCCGGCAATTTGCCGAAAATATCGCAGCACTTTTCAGTAACACAGACCAGTCGTAATTGTTCTCTGGCCTTATAGAATGCGCTATCGAAAGGAGTAGATGTATGTCACTCGCTGAACAACCGCAGAGCTACGCTGAGGAAGCTGTACAGAAATACGGTTACAAGCAGGAATATCGACGCGACCTCAAGCGTTTTGCCTCATTTGCTGTGGGTTTTTCATTCATTTCGATTACAACGGGCATTTTCACCACGTATGGTTCAGTCTTGATCTCAAGCGGGCCGCTGGGTATATGGACATGGCCCATTGTCATCGTTGGTCAGCTTTTCGTCTCACTGGTCTTTGCTACGCTGGCATCTCGCATCCCCCTGGCGGGATATTCGTACCAGTGGGTGTCGCGCCTGGCCAATCCGAAAGTTGGCTGGCTGATTGGTTGGATTTCGTTCGTATTTCTCGTCGTGGACGTCGTAGCAGTAGACTACGCGGTCGCCGCGACCGTACTGCCCAGTCTCTTTGGTTACACCGAGACGCTGCAGAACGCCTGGCTGGCAACAGCTATCGTTGTGCTGGTGCAGATGCTGCTCATCATTTTCTCCACGCTCTGGTCAACGCGTGTCAATAGTGCCGCCGTTGGCACCGAACTGGTCGGAATTATCGGACTCACCTTGCTGCTCTTGATCGTGGGCGCGATACGTGGACTGCTGCATGCCGATCACCTGTTCAGTACCGGTACGGTTCCCTCTGCAGGCTGGCTGACATTGGGAAAATTAACTTCTGTCGGGCCGTTCATGCTGGCCTTCCTGCTGGGCGCCTTCACCATCGTCGGATTTGAGGCGGCAGCCAATCTCGCGGAGGAGACGCGGGATGCGCACAAAGTGGTGCCTACCGCCATGTGGACATCGGTTGTGCTGAGTGGGATCGTGGGTTTCGCCTTCCTCGTGGCACTCAACCTTGCTTCGGGCAATATCGTAGCGCTGACGGCGTCGGCGACACCGGTAGCCAATATCGTGACGCAGACGCTTGGGCAGGTAGTCGGCGACATCTTCCTGATCTTCGTCACCTTCTCGATCTTTGCCTGCGGGCTGGTTATCTTCATTACCGTAACGCGCCTGACGTGGGCCATGTCTCGCGATGAACGTTTCCCCGGATTCCGGTTGTTCGGTCGCGTGAATCGGCAGACAAGCACTCCCATCGCGGCCAGCTTGATGTGCGGCATTCTGATTGAAATAGTGCTGGCTGCATTCGCCGTGCTGGGTATCAGCAATCCGGGCCAGAGCAATACGCTGGGTTACCTGTTCAGCGCGGCGACGCTGCTGCCGGCAATCATCTACCTGGCGACGGTGATCCTGTACATCTACGCGCGGCGCAAGTTGCCGGAGACGCGCGGCTTCAAACTGGGAGCCTTTGAGTGGCCGGTCATTATTCTCTCGCTGGTGTGGCTGCTCTTCGAACTCTCGATCTTCCGCGACTCTTCGTTTGGTCCGCCCTGGATATATTCTCTGGTCATGTTCGCTCTCGGCCTGATCTACTTCGCCTGGATGCTGATTACGCGGCCCAAAGTGCTGCAAACAGCTCCCCCTGCGGAAGAAGCGGCGTAATGCAACCGGCCATACTCGCTATCGATCAGGGCACGACGCGCACCAAAGCGCTGGTCTTTGATGCGCGGGGGCGCAGTCTCGCCGAATCTTCAAGCGAGATACCCCTGACGTACCCGCGTCCGGGCTGGGTCGAGCAAGACCCGCGCGATCTCTTGCAGAGCGTGATTAGCAATGCGCGCGCGGCTCTGGCTGCCGCCGGTGCCGGTTGTATCGCTATGGGACTGTCGAACCAGGGCGAGACCGTCACCATGTGGCGCAGGGACAGTGGAGAGCCGCTTTATAATGCCATAAGCTGGCAAGACCGGCGCACCGATAGCTTTTGCGATCAACTGGCGCAGAATGAGGTTGGCAAACTCATCCAGGAGAGAACGGGACTGCCCATCGACCCCTATTTCTCCGCTACCAAGTTGCGCTGGCTGCTCGATCACGTGCCGCATGCGCGGGATATGGCGGAGCGCGGCGAGCTGCTGGCGGGAACGACCGATGCATGGCTGCTGTGGTCGCTGACGGGCGAGCATCGCACCGATGATACCACCGCCTCGCGCACTATGCTGTATAACCCACGCACGCGCAACTGGGACCAGGATGTGCTGGACGCGCTGGAGATACCACGCTCGATCTTGCCTGCTATCCAGCCATCCTGCTCCCACTTCGGCGACATTCGCCCGGATATCCTGGGCCAGTCGCTGCCGGTCACGGGCGCGCTGGTCGATCAGCAGGCCGCGCTTTTCGGTCAGGTATGTTACGCGCCCGGCAATGTGAAGGTTACGTATGGCACGGGCGCGTTTATCTTGATGAATACTGGTCACACCATCCCCGCTTCGCAATTTGGATTGGTGCCGACGGTGGCATGGTCGCTGCCCGGCTCCATCAGCTATGCGTTGGATGGCGGCATCTACGTGGCGGGTGCGGCTGTGCAGTGGCTGCGCGATGGTCTGGGCATTATCTCAAGCGCCGAAGAAACATATGAACTTGCTATGTCCGTTCCTGACTGCGGAGGCGTGTACTTTGTGCCTGCGCTGGCCGGGCTGGCTGCCCCCTACTGGGATAGCTACGCGCGCGGCGCAATTGTTGGCCTGACACGCGGCACGACCCGGGCTCACATCGTGCGCGCCACGCTGGAGGGTATCGCCTATCGTACACGCGATGTGCTCGAGGCGATGGCGCAGGATAGCGGGCGGCCTATCAGCAGTATCAAAGTGGATGGCGGCGCATCGGATAACGCCTTCCTTATGCAAGCGCTAGCCGATATCTCCGGCGTTGAGGTGCATGTTGCCGCCATGCGCGAAACAACCGCCCTCGGCGCGGCATTCATGGCAGGTCTGGGCGCCGGGTTGTGGAGAAGTCAAGAAGAATTAGTTTCGTTGTGGCGTGAATCTGCAAGCTATTCTCCGCGTCCAGATAATGCTATAGAAGAGCATTATAAACAGTGGCAGCGCGCCGTTGAACGGGCGAAAGGGTGGGCGATGCCTGATTCTTAATGGGTTGCTTCAAGAAATGCTTCAATATAGCTCATAACGCGGTCGGGAGCATCTTCCTGACTACGTAGCCGGCTGCGAAGGCATATATGGTAGGGGCGTCCCTCGTGGTCGCCCTGGTTTTTTTGCGCCCAGGGATTGTCAGGGATTACGCCAATACTACCTCGACGCCCAACTGCCGCAGGCGTATCACCATCTCGCCATCCACCTCTGCGCCGGTGATGATCTTGTCAACGACGGTCAGCGAGGCGACGGTGGTCAGCATAACTTTGCCGAATTTGGTGTGATCGGCGACCACGATCCGCTGGCGCGCGCGTTCGATCATGGTGCGCTTGGTTCCGGCTTCCTCGAAGTTGAACTCGGTCAAGCCATGTTCGATGGTGATGCCGCCGACGCCGATGAAGGCTTTGTCGACCTGGAAAGCGCGCAATGTCTGCTCTGCCAGGTGTCCGACCAGGGAAAGTTCGCTGGAACGCAGTTTGCCACCCACTACGATCACCTGGATGGCCGGCTGGCTGGCGAGTTCGAGGGCTGCGCGCAGGCTTGTTACCAGCACCGTCAGATTGCGCTTGCCCTTGAGCGCGCGCGCGATCTCCAGCGTGGTTGTGCCGACATCCAGGATCAGGCTATCACCATCGTTGATCAGATCAACCGCTTTGGCGGCGATGCGCTGCTTCTCCGGCGAAAACTGCGATTCGCGGGCGATGAACGGCGGTTCGTAACTCGCGCCGCGCACGCTGATGGCCCCGCCATGCACGCGGCGAATCAGCCCTTCCTGCTCCAGTTCTTGCAGGTCGCGCATGACGGTGATGTTGGAAACTTCAAAACGCTGCGCTAGATTGCGCACCGAGGCGATGCCACTGCTTTCGATGTCCTCGAAAATGCGCTGGCGGCGCTCCTGGGCAATCATCTTAGTATCTCTAGGCATCTTTTCTTCCATGTCTACAAGATAACATGCACGAGGCATTTCAGCAAGTTACCCCGCCCAGGGTCAGATGAGTCTATCTTGTATCTCTTGACGTATCTAATATTAGCACTGGCATATATGGTTATATATGTGGTATGTTATCACTAAGCATTGGATTCCGGCCTTGATTGCCTGAGACAGAACAGTTTTTGTACGCAGAGCAACGTTGTTTCACAGCAGGGAAGCGCAGGAAAACGATGTCAGAGTTGTTCCAGTACAGAAAGGACGGTTCTGGCCAATGATGAAAAAAGCCGAGAAGAAACGTGTTACGTTTATGGCTAGTCTGGGCGATCTTAACCGACCTTTGCGTGTTCGACCTGTTAATGTGGAGGGACGGAACTGGTGGGCGATTGATGCCGAAGACACGTGGCCCGGCATGGTCATGGACCTGCGCCGCCTGGGCTTTGAGTCAATGGCGCATGGAGAGGAAGTGCTGGTGCGCGAAGGCATGCCGGCCTACGAACCGCAGATGGAAGGCCCCGCTGCGGCGGGAGGGTTGAAGCCTTTACCAAAAATCAACCCGATAATCCAGATTCGGAGAGAACTGTCATACTCGGACGATTATGCCGACTTGAGTTACCTGGATGAGTATGATGACGACGCGGAGGATGTCGAGGAAGATGAGTTCGAGCCTGACGAAGACCAGCAATACGAGTAAGTTGCGCTGGTCTTTTCAATAAAGCAACGCAGTCGATACCCGGAGCAGGGGGTGTCATCGCTATGGATTGTTCCGTAGCAATGACGCCCTCTGTGCGCTTTTGGTGATATACTGCACCTGAAATGTACGACAAGGAGCCTCAACTCGCATGCCAATCGAACCCATTGACGGTTTTGTTCCCGCAAACGGATTGCGCCTGCACTATCGCTGCTGGCTGCCAACCGAACAACGAGCAGATCTGCCGCCGATCTTACTTCTGCATGGCCTGGCCTCGGCGGCGCACATCTGGAACCTGGTCGCGCCTATACTTGCTGCGCGCGGCTATGTTGTGACTGCGCTCGATCAGCGCGGGCATGGCGAGAGCGATAAACCGCATAGCGGCTATGATTATGCGACGATCATCGCCGACGATGTAGATGCGATCCAGGCGCTGGCGATTGAACATCCCATTGTGGTTGGACATTCCTGGGGCGCGACGGTTGCGCTGCAATACGCCGCGACCTATCCAGAGCGGGTGACGGCGCTGGCGCTGGTGGATGGCGCGACCAACCAGTTTTCGCTGCGTGCCGGTTGGACGCGCGAACAGGCCATCAAGGACCTCGCGCCGCCGCGATTTTCCGGCACGCCGCGCGAAACGTTCCTGTCTTTTTTCAAGAGTGGCCTCCTCGGTCAGCAGTGGTCGCCGGAATTGGAAGAGAGCGTGCTGCACATCGTGCAACTGCGAGATGACGACACGGTTGCGCCGCGCCTGGACTTTGAAAGTCACCTGCAAATTATTGGCGCGATGTGGGATCAGCCGACTCTTGATCTATATCGCCGGGTGCGCTGCCCGGTGAAACTCATTGTGGCGGAACAACAGGCCGGTGAAGAGCGACAAACATTTTTTGCGATGCGCAACGAGGGCATTGCGCGCATCCAGGCCATAGCGCCATCTGTCCAGGTCGTGCGCATGGCGGATACTATTCATGACATCCCGTTGCAGCGCCCGCGCGAACTAGCCGAGGAGATCATCAAAACTTCAGAAATGAAAGAATAAACACTTCAAATGCACACAAAATTGTGCTAAAATAAACATGTGCGCATAAAGCAACATAGGCTACGAGTGCTTGTTAAGTTAGATACCTCTACCATGATGTCTATTGATCGTAAGAGACAGATTGGAGGGAAAAGTTGGAGTACGCCGCGAGATCAAGCATGTGGGCAGCTATTCAATTTCTTTATGGCCCTCTTGCAGGAAGCACTTTCCAGATAAGCAAACCAGTTACAATAATTGGACAAGACCCGGCCTCTAACGATATCGTTGTTCCTGACCCATCTCTTTTACGACAGCATGCCCGGCTTACCTGGAATAATGGGAACTTTTCTATTGAAAAGGTCTATCAAACAAGCGCCATAACGGTTAATCAGCGTATCGTAGAGCGAGAAATGCTCAAAGACAATGATGTCGTTGGCCTGGGGTCTTCGGGTACCTTTTTTCGCTTTCTCACCCAGGGTGGAGTGCCAAATACTCCCAGTCCTTCAACGAACAGATCTTCCACAGGTATAAAGCATACTGAAACAACGCGTTACTTATGTGCCGCTGCTCATCTCGATGCGAATTTCAGGAATTATGTTATTAAACATATCGTCGAGGAGGAACATAAGGCTATTGGTGAATCTTTTGGCGTGGACGCGGTTTCAGTAGCAAAGCATTGTCTCGCAGCCAGGCGAAGAGAAAGGTTTCGAGATATAGCACTCGTGCTGATCCTACTGGTATTGATCATCTCACAGCTTCAACTATGGATACCGTGTATCCTTGCAGCCTGGGCCGTCGTTTTTATCGAATTATGGACCTCTCATTATAGGGTTATCGCGAATCAATTGACCAGGGCAAAGTTCAATCCAGATGCTATAAACTACCAGCTTGAACCGAATCTCGAGCAGAAGATCAGGAATACAGCCAACGCGCAAAACACAAATCTCGGCGTATATAGCGGCTTCACGCCATTTATAGGAGCAGGCATCTACATTGGAGGATGGTCTTTTGCTTTGAACGTCCAAAAGGGAAAGCAAGAAATGGGTTCAACGCTCGAACCACAGCCTATCCAGGTGGGGGAAATGTACAATTATTTGACTGATGTACTTACAAAGCTGGATGTGGAAGGATTAAGCGTGATGGATCGGCTCTACGTAGATGGACGAGAAATCCGAGACGATAATCGATCCCTGCCTCAACCATTTGCGCGTCCTAATACTCAAGTCGATCCTTCGCTGATCCAAACGTTCATAGAAAATCCTCTACAATCTATACGCCATTACAAGTGCATTCAAGTAATATCCTGGAAAGGAGAACTTGTCCTTTTTATCTTTCTCAGATTTTCCAGGGTAGGTCAGAGTCTCTTTGTCGAGGCAAACTACTTTTTACTCACGCCCGTCAAGGAGAAATACTACAAGATAGATACTATTGAGCCGACCGTATCATTACGCAAGGTGGGGGAGTTGTTAGCGCAATCGGCTGTTACAATGCCGGTGCATTGGCTTCTTTCACCTTTTAAGCTGCTTTCTACCATCGCTCATCCATTGCAGCGCGGAAGCGAACATGCAGCAACTAGAAGAGCAATAAGAGAGAATCCCAGTTTTGATTATGGTGCAGAAAGCAGTATGCGTGTGCAAGGAAGCTCAAAAGAATACAGACAGTTTTTTCAAAAGCTTGATAGGGAGATGTACGTAAAAATAGTTGAACGCCAGATCCTGGAAAGCATCATTGATTTCCTCGATAGCAAAAACATAGACACGACAGATTTGAGAGAGCAGCGGACAATGATACTAAACACCGGAGTCATGGTCTCTGGTGGTTCTGTCAACGCGGAAAACCTCGCTGTTGGTGACCAGGCTAAGGCCGGTCTCTTTAGCATGGCCAGGACTGCAACATCTGCGTTAGGAAGAGCGCAGCAAGAAGCTCCGAAATAAATTAACGGGATACCGAAGGAGGTTATCATGGACAAAAATATGCCGAAGAATGAGGGTATTTATATAACCGGCGGCGCGATCAATGCCGACCAGATTGCTGTTGGCAGAAATGCGCGCGCTATGAAGATCGTGTCCTCGGCAAACGAGGCGCTGGAGCGAAAAGGTTTGCAGGAGATACGAGACAGGCTGGATGAACTGGTAAATGCTCTCACTACACATGCTGATGCTCTGGAGAATCCTGACGAGCTACTCGATTCAGCAGAAGTAGTAGCTGAAGAATTGTCTAAAGAGAAGCCCAATAAATTTACTCTTACCTCGATCTTGAGTGGTATCGCTTCCAGCGTCCAGTCCGTTGCAACTATCGCCGCCGCGGCTGAAGCTCTGAAACATGCTATAACTATCTTTATGTGAGGAGATTTCTCGATACGCAAGCTACCAACCGGCAGGATAGTGGAAAAATACTATGAATGAGACGCTTCAGACTATTAACCTCATTCTTGGGGTCATCATCACCTGTGTTGCTACAGGGGGCGCCCTGGCAAAGCTTGGAGCGGGATCATCCGGCAGCGCCTTTCAGAACCAGGCTATCACCCAAAATATTTTTAGTTCATTGTCCCTGGCTAAGCCGCGATCTCACATTTGGGCCATTGATTGGCAGCGTATAGCTGCTATGCTTTTAGGCGCAATCATCGATTTCGCTCTTCAATATGTCATTTTCAGGCTGAATTACTTCGCAGTTGGTCCATTCTGGGTTCTTTCTTTCCCCATCGTCGTAGTCTTGTTCTTCGGAGTAGTTTTCGGTCCCTGGGCTGGCCTGTTCGCAGGAGTGGTAGGGGATATACTCTCCTTCAAGGTCATCAACTCATTTATACCCTTTCCTCCAACCTTTGTTGTTGGCGATGCCATCCTCGGCTTCCTTGCAGGTCTCAGCCTCGCCTATACACAGGGCAGGTTCGATAACCCTCGCACCATCTTACGTGTAGAAATCATAGCGGGCTGTGGAATAATTATTGGCGATCTTTATAATTCGATTACTTTCCAGCAGCCTTTCCTATCTGTCGTTTTGCAAGACCTCATAACCGGGCTGGTTCTCTTCACTGTCATACTCATTCTTTACAACAAGAGCATCTCTTATGAAAGCTAGGGGCCGTGATCCTGCAAGAGCGGCGTATGAATGTCTTCAGTGGGCATGCCGGATGTACTACACCCCCTTTACGAGGCATGGCTAACTTAAAAATCTACAGCTTCTTCGCCTGAATCACTCCTGTATTCAGCCCTACAGTATGCAATCCACCGAAAAATCGGGCATGTTCGATTTTCATGCAGCGGTCCTGGACTACCGTCAAACCGGCAGCCTGTGCGCGTTTGGCAGAATCATCGTTGCGAATACCCAGCTGGAGCCAGAGCACTTTGGCTCCAATGGCGATGGCCTCGTCCGCGATGGGCGGCACATCTCCGGCGCGGCGGAAGACATCCACAATTTCAATCTGTTCGCCGGCAGCCTGCGCCTCCGTCAGCGTGGCGTAAACACGCTTGCCAAGTAGTGTCTGTCCGGCGTAGCGCGGGTTGATTAGAATGATATCGTAGCCCTCGGCCTGCAGGTAGATGGCGACAAAGTGGCTGGGTCGATAGGGATCAGTCGAGATGCCAACGATAGCAACGCGCCGGTATTGTTGTAAAATTTTCAGGCGCTCATACATGTCGGGTGACGGTGGGGTTGTAGTCATGGTATTTATCCTTAACTTCTAGCTGCCTGCAGGGCGTAATTCAAATCCCACAGAATATCCTCTATATTCTCGATGCCGACCGAGATGCGGATCAGGTCTGGCGTGACTCCTCCTGCCAACTGGTCTTCTTCTGAAAGCTGTTGATGCGTTGTGCTGGCAGGATGAATAATCAGGCTGCGCGCATCCCCGACATTGGCAAGGTGCGAGAAGAGCCGCACGCTATTGATGACCTTTTTGCCAGCTTCATAGCCTCCCCTGACGCCGAAGGTGAAGATGGAACCGGCGCCGCGTGGCAGGTAGCGTCTGGCGAGCGCGTATGAAGGATTATCCGGCAAACCAGGATAATGTACCCAGGCGACATCTGGATGCTCTTGCAAGAACTGAGCAACCCGCAGCGCATTCTGGCAGTGCCGTTCCATGCGCAGCGAAAGCGTTTCCAGCCCCTGCAACAGGAGAAAGGCATTGAATGGGCTGATGCAGCCGCCAGTATCGCGCACCGTCTCGACGCGAGTCTTCATCACGAAAGCAAAATCACCAAAAGTCTCGTAAAATTTTACGCCGTGATAGCCTGGTGAGGGATCGACGATATGCGGGAAGTTGCCGTTATCCCAGGGAAACTTGCCCGACTCAACCAGTACGCCCGCGATAGAGGTGCCATGTCCGCCGATAAACTTGGTGGCAGAATGCACGATGATGTCGGCTCCATGCTCGAATGGCCGGCATAGATAGGGCGTGGCAAAGGTGTTATCTACCACCAGCGGCACGCCAGCCTCGTGCGCAATGTCGGCCACGGCGCGTATGTCCAGCACATCGCCGCGAGGATTGCCGATGGTCTCACCATAGAAGGCGCGAGTGCGCGGGGTGAGGGCGCGGCGATAATTTTCAGGATCGGTGCTATCTACGAAGATCGTGTTAATTCCCCAGATGCGCAGCGTCAGGTCAAACTGGGTATGCGTACCTCCGTA